>NZ_AMRI01000023.1 GCF_000299915.1 Gallaecimonas xiamenensis 3-C-1 | reverse complement strand
CCAGCAAGGTGCCGTCCAGATCGGTGCCCCCCAGCCAGTCAGTCATGGTGTTCCTCCACTATGCGGTGGTCTTCGTCCAGCACCAGGCGCAACTGGGTATTGCGGGGATGGCTGGCCAGTAGGTGGCGGGTCAGCCGTTCGTAATGCTGGATAAAGCGGGCGATGGTGGCGTCGCCCATGATGCCGGGGCCGTCGCCGGCCCGGGCTTTGAGCTGGTGTTCCTGCTGCTGGCGCCAGCGCAGCACCGCCTCCATGGACGGCGCCTGCATGAAAACCTGGTAGTGGATGCGGTCAAAAAAAGCCTGGTAGGGGCCCTTGAGCTGGTCGTTGACGTAACGGCGCCAGATGCCGGCGCTGTCCTCCTCTGCTTCCAGGGCATTGATGGGCAGGGTAAGGGCACCGTCTTCCTCGGGGGGAGCCCCCAGGCACCAGCCTTCCAGCAAGATGGCGTCGGGGCGGCCCAGCACTGTTGGCCAGTCGGCCGGCGGCGCCCTGTCATCCAGGGCTTTATTAAAACGGGGCAGGGCAGTGCGGCTGTGGTCGTCGGCCTGGTTCAGGGCGTCGAGGGTGGCCTGGCCCAGGGCCAAATCGTGGGTACCGGGTACGCCCCGGGTTTGCAGCAGGGGGTGGACGCTGGCGGCCAGCTGCTGGCGCTGGGCGCGGGTGAGGTAGAGGTCGTCAAGGGACAGCACCGCCACCTTGAAACCGGCCATTTCCTTGAGCAGCAGGGCCAGGAAATCGGCCAGGGTCGACTTGCCGGTGCCCTGGGCACCGGTGATACCCACCACCAGTGGCGGCGTGCGCCACTGGCTGCGGGCTACCAGCCTTTCTGCCAGGGGCAAATAGTATTGGATGACGGTTTCCTGAAACTGCTCCGGTAACCCATGTGCCCTGAGGGCGGCGCGTATGACCTGGTGCATAAAAGGTTCCCCTTCCTTGATTTCAGCATACGGGCTGAACCGGCAGGGGTAAACGATTTATGCAGAATAAATGCTTGTCTATGAAGGGTTATTGCAGCTGTTCCGGCAGGGCTTCGTAGTCCAGCATGTCCCTGTGGGTGCGTATTTGTTGGTTGCCGGTATCGACGTTCAGCTCGGTGATGCCCTTGACCACTATCCACACCGGCTGGGGACCCAGGCCGAACTGGGGGCCGGACACCAGGTAGTGGTATTCCCCAACCAGGATCACCCAGGAGCCGATCACCATGTGGTTGTTCTCCACAAAGCGGATCTGGCCGACCCCCCGCTGGGCTTTTTTCAGGAAACCGAGGATGGCCTGGCGCCCGGCCAGCTTTTGGCTGTTGCCCTGGACGGCGGCGCTGGGATCTTCGAAGACGGCGTCAAAATGATAGAGCTGTTCCAGTTCACCGTAATCCATGGCGGTGTAGGCCTGCATGTATTTGCGGGCCAGCAGCAGCGGGTCCTGGTTGGCCATGGCCGCAGTGCTTAGCAGCAGAAACAGCAGGTACAGCAATCTCATCTGGGGTCTCGTTATTCAGCAGTGGGCGAAGTGTGCCAGAGCCGGCGCCGTCCTGCCAAGGGTCAGCCCATCTCGTCCAGGTGGATGTCCAAGGCCTTGACGGAAATACGGATCTCCATCACCGACAGCCACAATGAGCCCCCCAGCAGCAGCAGGGATGCGCCGAACAGCCACCAGGCCAGGGCTGGCGACCCCAGGTACAGGGCCAGCATGGTCAGCACGCAGAACAAAAAGCTCAGTACCCCTGCTTCCTGCATGTAGCGGATCAACACCACCCGGCGACGCAGGTTGGCCAACTGGCGCTGGATGCGCGGCGTAATGTCCTGGCCGTGCATCTGGCGGATCAGGTTGGCCAGGTGCAAAAAGCGGTTGGAGTAGGCCAGCAGCAACAACGAGATGGCCGGGAACAACACCGCCGGGGTGGTGAGGGTCAATTCCATCAAGGCTGTTCCTCGCCGGTTTCCACCGGCAGCTTGGCTTCCTGCCAACCCAGCCAATCCCCTTGCAGGTGTTTGACCTGGTCAAAGCCGTCCGCTTCCAAGGCGGTGATGGCCAGTTGGGCGCGCCGGCCACTGCGGCAATAGACCACCAGCTCCTGGTGTCTGGCGGCGGCCAGGCTCTTAAGGTGCTTGGGGATGTCGGTATGGGGAATATTGATGGCGCCGGGTACATGCCCTGCCATGAACTCTTCGGGGCTGCGCACATCCAGCACCAAAGGCGGCTGGGCCTTGGCCAGCAGCGCCTCGGCACTGATGGGTTGGGCTGCCCAGGCCAGGGCCGGGAGCATCAACAAAGACAGCAACAGCTTACGCATAAGTCCTCCTAGGACAGGGCCAACCAAAGGCCGATAAGCAGCAGCGTACCCAACTCGGCGCTAAGGGCCAAGTGGCGAAACCGCCTTAGGCTGGCGCTGCTGGGGGCTGTGGCCGGGCCTACCCTAGGCCTTTGCAGGCGCCGCCCCTGTAGCCGGAGCGGGCCACCCAGCTGGCAGCCAAGGGCCCAGGCCAGCATCGCCAGTTGCCTGGGCTTTTCGCGGGTGAAAAGGGCGCTGGGCTTTAACGGCAGCACCAGCCAGAACAGGGCAGGGACCAGCCCCAGGGCGCGGCACAGGCGGGCCGGGCCAAGGGCGGCGCGGCCAAACTCCCAGAAGCCGGGGCGGGCCGGGTGCCAGCGTTCGGCCAATTGCCACCAGGCCCGCAGCAGCAGGGCTACCAGGCCGGCGCTGGGCAGCAGCAACAGCACCAGCAGCAGTCTTTCCTTGGTATAGCGCCAGCGCCCTTCCACGGCCGCCTTGGCCAGGCCCTCGGGGGTATAGGCGCTGCAATCGCGCTTAAGGAGGGTGCCCAGCAGCTGGCGCCCCTGGACCTTGCCCAGGCTTTCCATGGCCTTGAGCGTGGCCGGGCGGCCGTCGGACAGGGCCAGGTAGAAGGCCAGGCCCTCAATCACCAAGGGCAGGTCGGCGCTCAGGCTCAGCACCAGGGCCAGGGCCAGCAGGCTGCCCCACAGCAACAGCAGCGCCAGTGCCCCGGCCAGCCGTTGCTGGCGGGGGCCACCCTTGTTGACCTTGGCCGCCAGGCGGTCAGCCAGCAGCCGCCAGCTGTCCCAAAACGGCAAAGCCGGCAACCACAGGGCTGCCGGCCAGGCCAGGAGCAGGCTTAGTTCAGGCCAGTTCACTGTCTTTGAGCTGGGCGACCATGGCCATCACCAGCTCGGCGCTGTGGGTGGCGGCCTTTTCCAGGAAGCTCTCGAAGGAGCCGGGGGATTCCTTGCCGGCGATGTCGGACAGGGCGCGGGTGATGACAAAGGGCACGTCGAACTGGTGGCAGGTCTGGGCGATGGCTGCCGCTTCCATTTCCACGGCGATCATGGCCGGGAAGGCGTTGCGGGTGGCGTCGACCTTGGCCGGATCGGACATGAAGATGTCACCTGTGGTGATAAGGCCGGTCTTGGCCTTGTGGTGCTCCATGGCGCCAATCACGTCCTGGGCCACGGCCACCAGGGTGGGGTGGGGCAGGAAGGCGGCGGGCATGCGCGGCACCTGGCCCAGTTCGTAACCAAAGGCGGTCACGTCCACGTCGTGGTAGCGCACTTCGGAGCTGATCACCACGTCACCGACGTTGAGGCTGGGGTCGAAACCGCCGGCAGAGCCGGTGTTGATGATGGCATCGGGGGCGAAGCGCTCGATAAGGATGGTGGTGGCGATGGCCGCCGCCACCTTGCCGATACCGGAGCGCATCAGCACCACGTCACCGCCGTTGAGCTGGCCGCTGTATATCTCGCAGCCCGCTACCACTTCGGTCTTGAGGTTGCTGATCTGGCTTTGCAGAAGCGCCACTTCCTGTTCCATGGCGCCGATAATGCCGAGTTTCATTGGGGTTCATCCTAAAGGGGGAGAAAACCCCAATGATAGCCTGAGGCTCAGGCTGCGGTCATCCCGGCTGTTACCCCCAGTTTGTCGAGGATACCAGCCGCAGCCTTACGGCCGTTGGCGATGGCGGTCACCACCAGGTCGGCCCCCAACACCATGTCACCGCCGGCGAAGATCTTCGGGTGCAGGGTCTTGCCGTCCGGCGCCAGTACCCGGCCGCCTTCGTCGGCTACCACTCCCACTTCCGACAGCCAGGCCGGCAGCTGCGGCCTAAAGCCCAGGGCCAGCACCACGGTGTCGGCCTCCAGGTCCCGTTCCGAGCCCGGTACCGGTTCGGGGCGGCGGCGCCCGGAGGCGTCCGGGGCGCCCAGGCGGGTTTCCTGGACCCGGATACCGGTGACCTTGCCGTCTTCGGTGAGGATGGCCAGCGGCTGGTGACAGAAGGCGAAATGCAGGCCTTCTTCCTCGGCAAAGCGCACTTCCTTGGGGGAGCCGGGCATGTTTTCCCGGTCCCGCCGGTAGAGCAGGGTGACGCTGTCGGCGCCCTGGCGCAGGGCGGTGCGGGAGCAGTCCATGGCGGTGTCGCCACCGCCGATCACCACCACCTTCTTACCCTGCTGGTTAAAGTGCAGCTCGGTGCCCTGCATCAGGTGCAGGTTTTGGTCATAAAGGTAGTGGGCCGCTTCCAGGCTGCCCTGAGCGTCGCTGCCGGCAAGGCCGGAGTCGACGCTGCGCGGCGCCCCCAGCCCCAAAAAGACGGCGTCATGGTTGTCCAGCAGCTCCTTGAAGGCCAGGTCCTGGCCCACCTTGGTGCCCAGCACGAACTCCACGCCCATGTCCTTGAGCACCTCGAAGCGGCGCTGAACTATGTCCTTTTCCAGCTTGAAGCCGGGAATACCGGTGGTGAGCAGGCCGCCGATAACGCTTTCCGCCTCATAGACGGTGACGGCGACGCCGCTGCGCACCAGGTAGTCGGCGCAGCCGATACCGGCGGGGCCGGCCCCTATCACCGCCACCTTGTGGCCGGTCTTGGCTACATGGCTAAGGTCCGGGCGCCAGCCGGCGTCCAGGGCTAAATCGGTAATGTCCCTTTCCACCTGGCCTATGGTGACGGCGCCAAATTCGTCGTTGAGGGTGCAGACGCTCTCACAGAGCCGGTCCTGGGGGCAGACCCGGCCGCACACTTCCGGCAAGGGGTTGGTCTGGTGGGCCAGCTCGGCGGCGTCCATTACCCGGCCTTGGCTGGCTAAGTCCAGCCAGCGGGGAATGGCGTTATGGAGCGGGCACTTCCACTGGCAATAGGGGGTGCCGCAGTCCAGGCAGCGGTTGGATTGGTCCTGGCGCTGGCTCTCGCTCTGGGGTGCCTGAACTTCCTTGAACTGGGTGACCCGCTCGGCGGCGGGCACCACCTGGCCGGTCTGGCGAGGGTGACTCAAATAGTGCAGGGGATCTTTCATGATACGGCCTCCCTCAGTTGCGGCTGCCAGCCTTGTGGATGGATCAGGGTAAAGCGCTGGGCCCAGTTGGCGTCGCTCAGCAACTCGGCGGCGCGGGCAGAGCCGGTAAGGTTGTGGTGGCGTTTGATAAGGGCCCTGACCTGTTGCACCAGCTCGTTGTGGTTGGCCAGCGGGCACCAGTCCACCAGCTCGGCGTTGATGGCGCGGCTGTCCAGGTCCATCACCACCGCCAGGCCGCCGGTCATGCCGGCCGCGAAGTTACGGCCGGTGCGGCCCAGTACCACCACCATGCCGGCGGTCATGTATTCGCAGCCGTGGTCGCCCAGGCCCTCGATAACGGTGGTGGCGCCGGAGTTGCGCACCGCAAAGCGTTCACCGGCCTGGCCTTCGGCAAAGCATTCGCCGCCTGTGGCACCAAACAGGCAGGTATTGCCCATGATCAGGGTGTCGGCGGCGACAAAGTGGCTGCCGGGGGGCGGGCTCAGCACCAGGGTGCCGCCGCCAAGGCCCTTGCCCACGTAGTCGTTGGCGTCGCCCACCAGCCGCACTTCCATACCCGGCAGGGTAAAGGCGCCGAAGCTTTGGCCGGCGGTGCCCCTGAACTGCAGGCGGATGGGGTGGGGGCTGCCGTCGTCGCCATAGGACTTGGCGATGGCGCCGCTCAGCGCCGCCGGCACGGTGCGGTCGGTGTTGTTGATCGGGTAGTAAGCCAGCCAGGGGGTGTCCAGCTGGGCTTCCCTCAAGATCTTATCGTTCAGGCAGTGTTCCCGTTCCGGCAGCACTACCTCGTAGGCGGGCAGGGCCGGCAGGGCTTTTAGCAGCACCTTGCCTACGTCCGGGTCGCTGCATTGCAGCAGATCCAAACGGCCTTTGGCGGCATCCAGGCTAGGCAGGCCAAGGCTTGCCAGCAGCTCGCGTATTTCCCGGGCCATCAGGGTAAAGAAGGCTTCCACCTGCTCGGGCAGGCCGCGGAAATGCTTGTCGCGCAGCAACTGATGCTGGGTGGCGACGCCGGTGGCGCAGTTGTTGAGGTGGCAGATGCGCAGGTATTTACAGCCCAGGGCCACCATGGGCGCCGTGCCGAAACCGAAGCTGTCGGCGCCAAGGATGGCGGCCTTGACCACATCTATACCGGTTTTAAAGCCGCCGTCCACCTGCAGTATCACCTGGTCCCGCAGCCCTTCTTTGATCAAGGCGTGGTGGGCTTCAATGAGCCCCAGCTCCCAGGGGCCGCCAGCGTATTTCACCGAGGTCAGGGGGCTGGCACCGGTGCCGCCGTCGTAGCCGGACAGGGTGATAAGGTCGGCGCCGGCCTTGGCCACGCCGCAGGCGATGGTACCCACCCCTTGGCAGGCCACCAGTTTCACCGACACCAGGGCCTGGCTGTTGACCGTCTTAAGGTCATAGATCAGCTGGGCCAGATCCTCGATAGAGTAGATATCGTGGTGGGGCGGAGGCGAGATCAGGGTGGTGCCGGGGGTGGAATGGCGCAGCTTGGCGATTTCCACCGACACCTTGTCACCGGGCAGCTGGCCACCTTCGCCGGGCTTGGCGCCCTGGGCCATCTTGATCTGGATAACCTCGGCGGTGGCCAGGTATTCAGGGGTAACCCCGAAGCGGCCAGAGGCCACCTGGCGGATCTTCGAGCGGCCCTCGGAGCGGCGGCGCAGTGGATCTTCGCCGCCTTCACCGGAGTTGGAGCGGCCACCCAGGCGGTTCATGGCAATGGCCAGGGCCACGTGGGCCTCGGGGGACAGGGCGCCGATACTCATGGCGGCGGTGTCCATGCGTGGGAACAACTGGTCGGCGGCTTCCACCTGGTCCAGGTCGATGGGGCCGGCCCCGGGCTTAAAGCTCAGCTTGTCGCGCAAGAAGCCGTCACGGCCCTGGTGCACCGCCTGGGAATATTGCTGCCAGGCTTCCCAGGAGTCGCTGCGCACCGCCTGTTGCAGGGTGCGCACCACCTCTGGGTTCCAGGCGTGGTATTCGCCGTCCGGCTGGAATTTAAGCAGGCCACCCAGGGGCAGGGGCCCCGGCATCAGGGTTTGGTCATGGAGCTTGCGGCTCTGGGCATGGATGTCGGCAAAGCCTTTGCCACCTATGGGGCTTATCAGCTCCGGGAAGCACAGCTGGCTGACCTCGGCGTCCAGGCCGATGACATCAAAGAGGGCAGCGCCCCGGTAGGAGGCGATGGTGCTGATCCCCATCTTGGAGAGGATCTTTTTCAGGCCGGCGTTGATGCCATTGCGGTATTTGAGCAGCACCGATTTTAAGGAACCGTCCAAGAGCCCTGCATCATTGAGGGCTGCCAGGGACTCGAAGGCCAGGTAGGGATAGACGGCGGTGGCCCCCAGACCCAGCAGCACGGCGAAGTGGTGGGGGTCACGGACGGTGCCGGTTTCGATCATCAGGTTGGCGCTGGCCCGCAGGTGGCGGTCTACCAGCCGTTCCTGGACGGCGCCCACGGCCAAGGGCGCCGGGATCATCAGGTGCTCGCCGTGGATCTGGCGATCGGACAGCAGCACCAGGCCGGCCCCTTGCTTGACCGCCTTCTCGGCGGCGTCACACAGGGCCAAAATGGCTGCCTTGAGATCGCCGTCCTTGGGATAGGCCAGGCTCAGGGTTTGGTGGGGCTTTTTGTCCAGCAGCTGGCGCAGATCCGAATAGAGCAGCACCGGCGATTTGAACTGGACCCGTTCGGCATGGCCGGAGGTCTCGCAAAAGACGTTCTGTTCCGCCCCTATATAGGTGGTCAGGGACATCACGAAGGCTTCGCGCAGGGGATCTATGGGGGGGTTGGTCACCTGGGCAAAACGCTGGCGGAAGAAGTCGAACAGGCTGCGGGGCGCCTTGGACAGGTTGGCCAGGGGGGTGTCGTCCCCCATGGAGCCCACCGCTTCCTTGCCGTCGCGGCCCAGCACCGCCACCACTTCGAAGATCTCTTCGCGGGTCAGGCCGAAATACTTCTGCACCCTTTTGAGCTGATCGTCGGTGAGATCGCGGATACCGGCCTGGGCCGCCGACAGCTCTTCGAAGGGGGTCAGCTTGGTGTGGTTTTCGCTCAGCCATTCCCGGTAGGGGTGGCGGCCGGCCAGGTCCTGGTCAATGGCGTCACTGAACCAGACCTGGCCCTTGAAGGTGTCCACGGCCAGCAGCTGGCCCGGGCCAACCCGGCCCTTGGCGATGACCTCGTCCTCGGCGTAATCCCAGATACCCACTTCCGAGGCCAGGGTAATGAGGCCGTCGGAGGTTTCCACCCAGCGGGCCGGGCGCAGGCCGTTGCGGTCCAGCTGGCAGGCGGCGTAGCGGCCGTCGGCCATCACCACACCGGCCGGGCCGTCCCAGGGCTCCATATGCATGGAGTTGAATTCGAAGAAGGCTTTGACGTCGTCGGCCATCACCGGGTCCTGCTCCCAGGCCGGAGGCATGATAAGACGCATGGCGCGGAACAAGTCCATGCCACCGGACAGCAGCAGGTCCAGCATGTTGTCCATGGCCAGGGAGTCGGAGCCGGTGGCGCTGATAAAGGGCCTGGCGTCCTGCAGGTCCGGCAGCAGCGGCGAGGCGAACTTGTGGCTACGGGCCCTGGCCCAGTGGCGGTTGCCGGAAATGGTGTTGATCTCGCCGTTGTGGGCCAGGTAGCGGAACGGCTGGGCCAGCTCCCAACGGGGCAGGGTGTTGGTGGAAAAGCGCTGGTGGAACAGGCACATGGTGCTTTCCATGCGCAGATCGGTGAGGTCGGTATAAAAACGGGGCAGATCGGCGGCCAGGGTCAGGCCCTTGTAGACCACCACCACGCAGGACAGGGAGGCGATATAGGCCTGCTGCTCTTCGGCCTCCAGGCGCTTTTCGGCGCGGCGGCGGGCCATGTACAGGCGACGCTCCAACTCGCGCTTGCGCCAGCCCGGAGGGGCGTTGACGAACAGCTGCTCGATAACGGGTTTGCTTTCAAGGGCGATATGGCCCAGCACCGACGGGTCCACCGGCACCGGGCGCCAGCCGGCGACGGTCAGGGTTTCCTTGGCCAGTTCTTCGGCGATGATCGCCTTAGTGCGGGCGGCGTCCTCGGGCAGGAATACCATGCCGATGGCAAAGCGCTTGGCCAGGCGGAAAGCGTTTTCCTCGGCCACAGCGCGAAAGAATTTGGTTGGCAGGGCCAGCAGTATGCCGCAGCCGTCACCGGTACGGCCGTCGGCGGCCACACCGCCACGGTGCTGCATGCGGGAAAGGCCCTGCAAGGCGAGGCGAAGCAGCCTGTGGCTTGCCTGGCCCTCTTTGTGGGCGATCAAGCCAAAACCACAGTTGTCGTGGGCTTCAACCATATTGTCCACCTCCATAATTTTTATGCATTAATGTGGCATAAAAATTGTTAATGCTCAGTTGCGGACTGTTCACCCTATAGCCGGAATGGGGGGCTGGTCAATGGGAATTTGAGAGCTTGCTCCAATATTCATGCAACAAAGGCGGAAGAAAACTTCCGCCTTTTTCAGTTTTTTCAGAGGGTTATTTAGAGCTTTAGCCGTCCGGAAGGCCCTGTGAAATTTCTGCAACGGCGTCGTGGGCGTGCAGGGACTCCTTATGCACCACCCGCACCCGAAAATCCCCGCCAAAGGGGCTCTGCTCCAGGGTTTGTGCCAGGGTGCGGGCGGCGTCTTCCACGAACAGGGGATGGCGGCCGTTGAGGCGGGCAAAGGCCTGTTCGTCCTCCCGTTTGACCAGGGTCTGGACCGGGGTCTTGAGGGCCGACTCCAGCAGGTCGATAAGGGGCGCTATGGGCAGGTTGTCCCCCAGGCTAACCGTTATCTGGGCCTCGGAGCGCTGGCTGTGGGGCGTGGCGGCCACCCCCTCCGGGCTTTGCAACCAGGCCAGCACCGCTTCTTTGTCCAGGGAGCCGGGAAACTGCTGGGCAAAGTCCGCCGCCACCAGTTGCCGGGCCAGGGCCGCCGAGCAGGGGCAGGTGGAGGAATAGGGCAGGGTGAGTTGCAGCCAGGCCCGGAAACGGCCCTTGGCCAGCTCTGCCTCCAGTGCGATCGGGTAGGCCTTCCAGCCCCGGTGGCCGCTGACCAGGGAAGGGCGGCGCAAGGGGTAGTCAAAGGCCAGGCGCAGCCGGGCGCTGTCGGCGCTGCCCTGCTGGGAGTTGACGCATTGGTCAAGGCAGTGGTGCAGGGGCTTTACCCCGTATAAGAGCTGCTCCGACAAGGCCTCCAGCGCCAGGTGCAACCTGGACATGTGAATGCCCTTGGTACCGGCCTGGCCGAGGTTGACGCTGACGTCAGCCTTGGCCAATACCAGGGCGCCGTCCAGGTGCAGGGGTAGAGCCAGGCCACTCATGCCCACCTGGTCCAGGGGGCGGTAGCAAGGGTCTTGTTGGCGGGCCACGTCGGGAAGAGAACTGGGCATGGGGTACTCCGTAGGGGAAATTGCAATTGTTATAACATAACAATTGCGAGAGGTGCCATGCGCAAACAGTCTGGTGCGGCCAAGCGCATTGCCCCCCGGCCTTGAGTAACGGACAATAACCCCAGCAAAAGAGGATCGATGCTTATGATGACAGCCTGGGCGCAGAAGTTTGTGGAACTGCTGACCCGTTTGGGGACGGCCCGCTTCAGTATTGCCCTGTTCAGCCTGATCATGCTGATCTCGTTGGTGGGCACCAGTACCACAGACATACTGTTGCATGGCAATGTCACCGTTTATGACCTGCTGACGCCCTTGCTGCAGACCCTGCTGACGGCTCCTTGGATCCTCTACTTCTTTCTGGAAATGATCTCCCAGCTCGACGCCTCCCGCCGTCACCTCTTTCAACTGGTGGAACAGCTGGAAAAGCTGCGCGAGCAGGACCGTATCCTCAACGAGAGCCTGCGGGACAAGGTAGAACAGCTCAACTTCGAGATAGACGAGCGTAAAAAGGCCGAGTTCGCCCGTCAAGACGCCATCGACCGTTTGAGCCTGGAAGTGGTGGAGCGCAAGAAGACCCAGGAATCTCTGGGGGAACAGACCGCGTTGCTGCGCTCCTTTATCAACTCCTCCCCGGACATGATTTATTTTCGCAACGAGAAGGGCATCTTCTACGGTTGCAATAAGGCGGTGGAGCAGGTGACCGGCAAGAAGGAACAGGAGCTGATTGGCCTGTCCCCCTTTGAGGTCTACCCCAATGACGTGGCCATGCGCGCCATCGAAACCGACAAGGTGGTGTTCGAGAACAACCAGCCGGTGACCTACGAGCAGTGGCTGCAATACCCGGACGGCCACAAGGCGCTGTTCGAGATGCGCAAGGTGCCCTTCTTTTCCGCTTCGGGGCGGCGCCTTGGCCTGCTGGGCTTTGGCCGCGACATCACCGAGCGTAAGAAGGCGGCGGACGCCCTGGAAAAGGCCGCCCGGGAAAAAACCCAGTTTATCGCCACCCTCAGCCACGAGCTGCGCACCCCCCTTAACGGCATAGTGGGGCTGGCGCGGATGCTAAGGGACAGCAGCCTCACCGAGCAGCAGCGCTCCTACATCAACACTATCTATGTGTCCGCCGAGACCCTGGGTAACCTCTTTAACGACATTATCGACCTGGACAAGGCCGATAGGCGCCGCCTGACCATAGTGCCGGACTCCCAGGATCTGGGGGCTTTTATCAAGGACGTTGGCACCCTGGCCCAGCTGATGGCCGAGCAAAAGGGCCTGGACTGGCAGTTCGATTGCCCGGCCCAGTTGCCTGCCCACGTGATGATGGACGCCACCCGTACCCGCCAGATCCTCTGGAACCTGCTGGGCAACGCCGTCAAGTTCACCGACCAGGGCCAGGTGGGCCTGAAGGTCAGCATCGAAGAGGCTCAGCCCAAGCAGGTGACCCTGCGCTTCGAAGTCACCGACACCGGTATCGGCATTCCCAAGGCGGAGCTGGATAAGATTTTTGCCATGTATTACCAGGTGGAGTCCGGCGGCAAGAAGCACGCCACCGGCACCGGTATCGGCCTGGCGGTCAGCCGCAACCTGGCCGAAACCATGGGTGGCAAGCTGGAAGTGAGTTCAAGGGAAGGCAAGGGCTCGGTTTTCGCCCTGGTGCTGCCGTTGCCCCTTTGCGAGCAGCAGCAAGCCGCAGCGGAGCCGGGCAGCGCCAAGCGCAGCCTGGATATCCTGCTGGTGGAAGACATCGAGCTGAATGTCACCGTGGCCAGGGCCCTGCTGGAAAAGCTGGGCCACAAGGTGACGGTGGCCATGTATGGGCAGGCAGCCCTCACCGCCTGCCAGGGGCACCTTTTCGACCTGGTGCTGCTGGATATCCAGCTGCCGGACATGACCGGCTTCGAGGTGGCCTGCGCCCTGCGTGAGCAGCCCCAGTTTGCCGAGCTGCCCATAGTGGCCCTGACCGCCAACGTCATCAAAGACAAGGACCAGTACCTGGAAAACGGCATGGACGACGCCATCTCCAAGCCATTGTCGGTGGCCTCGGTCACCGCCATCATCGAGGAATTCTACGGCGAGCCGGGGGCGCTGCTGGCCAGCAGGGTTGCCGAGGAAGACGAGGACAAACTTCTGGACACCGACATCCTCGGCCAGTTCGTGGAGGCGGTGGGGGCCAAGATCATGCTCCAGTCCGCCGACCTTTTTGCTCAGCAGATGCCGGACTACCTCAAGGTGCTGGAGTCCAACCTGATGGCCGGCGACAAGCAGGAAGCCTGCGAGATGGCCCACAAGATCAAGGGGGCCGCCGCCGCCATTGGCCTTAAGCGTATCCAGCAGCTGGCCAACCACGCCCAGCACGGGGACGCCCCGGCCTGGGACGAGAACATCCAGGACTGGCTGGACGAGATCCTCGACAACTGGCAGTCGGACCTGGCTCTGCTCTGCGACTGGCTGCAAAGCCGCAGCTAGAGACAAAAACACCGGCCAAAAGGCCGGTGCGCAGACACAAAAAAGCCGGCGGATGCCGGCTTTTTTATCAGGCGGTTTCGGTGGCTTCGATGTCGCCACAGAAACGGTAGCCTTCGCCGTGGATGGTGGCGATGATCTCCGGTGTCTCCGGCACGGACTCGAAGTGCTTGCGGATACGGCGGATGGTCACGTCCACGGTACGGTCGTGGGGCTTGAGCTCGCGGCCGGTCATCTGCTTGAGCAGCTCGGCACGGGTCAGGATCTTACCGGGGTTTTCAATAAAGAACTGCAGGGCGCGGAATTCGCTGCGCGGCAGTTTGAAGCTTTCCCCTTTGGGGCTCACCAGGGAACGGCTGTTCACTTCCAGCACCCAGTGGTTGAACTTGTAGCGTTCAACTTCGGACTGCTCTTCGGGTTTGGTGGAAGAGAGGGTACGGCCCAGCAAGTTGCGGGCGCGGATGGTGAGTTCGCGGGGGTTGAATGGCTTGGTGATGTAGTCGTCGGCACCAATTTCCAGGCCGAGGATCTTGTCTACTTCATTGTCGCGGCCGGTCAGGAAGATCAGACCCATATCCTTTTTTTCGCGGATCTCGCGGGCCAGCAACAGGCCGTTCTTACCTGGCAGGTTGATGTCCATGATCACCAGATCGATAGGGTGGTTGGCCAATACATCATGCATCTCGGCGCCGTCACTGGCTTCCACTACCGCGTAGCCTTCGGCTTCGAACAGGCTTTTAAGGGTAGTGCGAGTTACCGTTTCGTCTTCAACAATGAGGATATGAGGGGTTTGCATGGGCTTACCTAATTTCAGGGCTTTAAAATTCGCATCAACGATATTGGCAAGGACTATCGTGCATACAGAGATTCTAGCAACGAAGGACTGACAATCCCTTAAATCGGCACTGACAACCGATAACTTGGGCTCTACCTAGAGAAGAAAGTTCAGCCGGCACTGCCGAACGCCCTAACGCCCAAAGACTGTTCAGTTTTTATCCTTGCTGTGGGGCGGTGAAGTATACGTCATGTAACAGCAACCTAACAAGCTGACCCCTAAGCGTAAAAAACGTTTGCGCGCCTAAAATAAATGGAGAGCCCAGGCGGAGGTACCCATGGAGCTGTGGCAGTTATATCAAAACACAGTGTTTCTGATGCCTAAAACCCCGTCCAGGCGCTTGGCCTTCGCCATAGTGACCGCCCACAACCCCAGGGGAAAAGCCCTGGGGGAAGAGGCCAATCACTACCGGGACCAGCGCCTGGAGGCGGAACTGCTGGGGGCCGGCTTCCACCCCTTGCCCCTGTGGGGCTGTTCCCCTGACCTAAAGCACAGGGAAAAGTCCTGGGCCGTGGTGATGGCCAAGACCAGGGCGGTGGAACTGGGGTTACGCTTGGAGCAAAACGCCATCTACTGGGTCGAACAAGACAGGCTGTATCTGGTGCCCTGCCTGCTGACCGAGGATGAGTGCTGCCTTGGTCGCTTCTCCGAGCGGCTGTTCGATGCAGAGCTAGGAGGTCCGGGAGGCTTTTAAAGGGGCTTTCGTTTAGGGCGCCTTTGGATTATTTTCAAGCTAGTGACTGTTGGTCAGTTAACGAGGTGATGATGTCCGGCAAAGTAGCAGCCTTTCCCAAGGCACAGGAAGACTCCCAGGCGCTGCAGGCCATGTTGGCACAGGCCCGAAGCGGCTTCGACGCCGATCCCCTGCCGTCCTTTAAAACAAGGCGCCAGTGGCTGGGTACCCTAAAGGCCATGCTGCTGGACAACCAGGACGCCCTGGCCAACGCCATTGACCAGGATTTTGGCGGCCGGGCCCGCCAGGAAAGCTACCTGGGGGAGCTGATGCCGGCGGTGGAGGGCATCAATCACCACCTCAAGCAGATGCGGCTCTGGCTGCAGAGTGAAAGGCGCCAGGTGGGTTTGTCCTTGTGGCCGGCCAAGGCCTGGGTCGATTACCACCCCCTGGGTGTCGTGGGCATCATGGTGCCCTGGAACTACCCCTTGTTCCTGGCCATAGGGCCTGTCACCGCTGCCCTGGCTGCCGGCAACAGGGCCCTTATCAAGGCGTCGGAGCACACCCCCAGGACATCGGCGCTGTTGGCAAAGCTGGTGGGACAGTACTTTTCACCCAAGGTGCTGCAGGTGGTGGAAGGGGACGCCAAGGTGGCGGCCGCCTTCTCGCGCCTGCCCTTTGACCACCTGCTCTTTACCGGTTCTACCGCCGTTGGCCACCTGGTGATGCGGGCCGCCGCCGAAAACCTGACGCCGGTGACCCTGGAGCTGGGGGGTAAGTCCCCGGCCCTTATTGCCCCGGACATGCCTTTGGACCTGGCGGTGGAACGCATCCTGTTCGGCAAATGCTTCAACGCCGGCCAAACCTGCGTGGCCCCGGACTATGTGCTGGTGCCCAAGGGCCAGGGGCAGGCCTTTATCGACAAGATGCAGGCCGGCTTTGCCAAGCGTTACCCCAACTGGCAAGACAGTCCGGATTATTCGTCCATCATCAACAGCGGCCAGTACAGCCGACTGTGTGGTTACCTGGACGAGGTGGCCCAGCGCGGCCTTGCTGTCAGCCAGAGTACCCCTGGGCGCCAGGATGGCAGGCGCCGCCTCGGCCTGCATCTGGTGCTGGACCCGCCCCAGGACCTGGCCCTGATGCGCGATGAGATCTTTGGGCCGCTGCTGCCGGTTATCCAGTACGACAACCTGGACCAGGCGGTGGAGTTCATCAAAAGCCGGCCCAAGCCCTTGGCCTTCTACCCCTTCAGCTTTCACCGCAAGACCCAGGAGCGGTTGTTGCAGCAGGTCCACGCCGGTGGGGTCTGCATCAACGACACCCTGCTGCATGTGGCGGCCGGTGATCTGCCCTTTGGCGGCATAGGCCCCTCCGGCATGGGCCATTACCATGGCCGCGAAGGGGTACTGACCTTTTCCAAGACAAGGCCGGTGCTGCAAAAGGGGCGACTGTCCAGCAGCAGCCTTATCTACCCGCCTTACCGGCTGGGTTTGCTGCGCTGGCTTTACCGGTTGTTGCTGCGCTGATGCAGCGGCGTACCTTTTTAAAGCTGGGCCTTGGCAGCAGCCTGATGCTGAGCGCCTGCACGCCCCGAAGCCCGGCGCCAAGCCCCCTGTGGCCGGCCCTTATCAAGGTGGTGCTGGCCGGCTTTGAGGCTGACCATGGCGCCGTTGAAGCCAGGGTACAGGCCTTGCTGGCGGCGCTGCCGGCCAGGGACAGGCGCCAGCTCGACCAGCTTTTGTGGCTGCTGGACAGCCCCCTGGCCGGGCCTTTGCTGGGGCTTTGGGGCGGGGCGGCCAAGACCCCCGAGCAGGCCCTTAGCCGCCTCAAGAGCCATTGGCTGGGGCTCTTGGTCAGGGGCCATAACGGCCTGGTACAACTCATTGCCCTGGCCGCCTTTGCCGACCCGGCGCTGCAAAAGCAAACCGGCTATCCAGGCCCGCCTTTTCCCCAACTGTTGATCACCACCCCCAATGATTACTGACCCCATAGCCCAAGGTATCCAGGGCGGCTGGCAGGTGCACGGCGGCCAGGCCCTGCAAGAACAGACCCTGTCTTTTGACGTCATCATAGTGGGCTCGGGGGCCGGCGGCGGTGTCAGTGCCGAGGCCCTGGTAAAGGCCGGGCGCAAGGTGGCACTGGTGGAAATGGGGCCCTTGAAGTCCTCCAACGATTTCAACATGGACGAGGCCCAGGCCTATGGCGACCTTTACCAGGACAATGCCCTGCGCCAGAGCAGTGACGGCGCCATCAGCATATTGCAGGGCAGGGCGGTGGGCGGCTCTACCCTGGTCAACTGGACCTCGAGCTTTCGCACCCCGCCCCAAACCCTGGCCCATTGGCAACGCCTGGGGGTGGACCTTGGGGACATGGCCCCCTGGTTTGCCAAGATGGAGGCCAGACTCAATATCCAACCCTGGACAGTGCCCCCCAACGCCAACAACGCCGCCCTGGCCAGGGGCTGCCAGGCCCTTGGCCTGCACCATGGCACCATAGCCCGCAATGTATTCGGCTGCTGGAACCTGGGCTATTGCGGTATGGGCTGTCCCACCAATGCCAAGCAGTCGATGCTGGTCACCACCATCAAAGAGGCCCTGGCCGGGGGCCTGACCCTTTTCCACAGTTGCCCGGTGGAGCAACTGCTGGTGGAAAAGGGCCAGGTGCGTGGCCTGAAGGCCGGCAGGCTGACCCTGCTGGCGGACAAGGTGGTGCTTTGCGCCGGGGCCATAGGTACACCGGCATTGTTGCTGCGCTCTGGCCTGGAAGATGACGCCGGGCGCACCGGTGCCGGCACCTGCCTGCACCCTGTGGTAATGAGCTTTGCCCAGTTCGACGACAAGGTGGAGCCCTACCTCGGCGCCCCCCAGTCGGTGTACAGCGACCACTTCCAATGGTTGGAACCGGAGCAGGGTTTCAAGATGGAAGCCCTGCCCCTGCATCCGATGATCACCAGCGCCCTGTTGCGCCGACGTGGCCCCGACCTTAAGGCACTGCTAAGCCAGCTGCCTTATACCAACGGCCTTATCGCCCTGGTCAGGGACGGCTTTTCGGCGGCACTGCCGGGAGGCCGGGTCAGCCTGGACGCCGACGGCCAGCCACAACTTGACTATCCTCTCAATGACGCACTTTTTGACTTGTTTGCGACAGCTCTCAAGACCATGATGCGCGTACAAATTGCAGCCGGTGCCCGGCGCCTGATGCCCCTGCATCTGGACGCCGAACCCTGGACGGCCGACGAGGCCCTGGCCAAGCTGGATAACTTGCCCATGGTGGCCCAGCGCCTGGCCATTTCCAGCGCCCATGTGATGGGCGGCTGTGCCATGGGAACCAGCCCCGAGAGCGGGGTCTGCGATACCCAAGGAAGGCATTACGGGGTCAAGGGCTTGCTGGTTAATGACGGCAGCCTTTTCCCCACCAGTATCGGTGCCAACCCCCAGCTGAGCATCTATGCCCTGGCGGCCCGTAATCTCAATCTCTGGCTAGAGAAGGGGTATGTCTGATAAGGCAGTTTGTATCGACATCAGCGCATTGCAGATCGGTGATTTTGTGGTGCGTATCGAAGAAAGCAGCGGTTTTCGCCTCAAGCAACCCGGCCATATCCACAGTGCCCAGTCCCTGGCTGCCTTGAAGCAGGCCGGGGTCAAGAGCCTTTGGATCGACCCGGACCGGCGACTGGTACCCAAGGACGAAGCCCCACAGGAGGCCTCCCAGAAAGACGGCATTGACCAGTCTGTGGCCCGCTCGCGCCATCTTTATCTCAAAGCCCGGGATCTGATGGCCGACTTTTACCAGTTGGTGGCCGATGGGGGTCTGCCGGATGTGGCACAGGCCCAACACTATGCATCCAGCTTTGTGGACGGCGCCTTAAAGCACCCCACCACCATGTCCTGCCTGACCCGCATTCGCGAGAAAGACGCCTACCTGATGGAGCATTCCCTCAACGTCTGCATCCTGATGTCGCTGTTTGCCAACCACCTTGGGGTGGAGCGGGAGCTGATCGACAAGCTGGCCCTGGGGGCGCTGCTGCACGACCTGGGCAAGGTCAAGGTGCCCGAACAGATCCTGATGAAGCCGGGTAAGCTCACCGAAGAGGAATTCGAGGTGATGAAGACCCACGTGGTGCATTCGGCCGCCATCCTGGCCGAAGAACCCGACCTGCCCCCGGAAGTGATGGACGTGGTGGCCAACCACCATGAACGTATGGACGGCAACGGCTATCCGGCCGGTAAGGACGGCAGCCAGCTGTCCCAGTGGGCGCGGATGATCACCATAGTGGATGTGTATGACGCCCTGACTGCCGAGCGTTGCTACAAGGCCGCCATGGCTCCCACCAAGGCCTTGAAATTGATGATGGACTTGGCCGGCAGCCACTTCGATCGGGCCCTGGTGCAGCAGTTTATCCGCTGCATGGGGGTTTATCCGGTGGGCAGCCTGGTGCGCCTCAAGTCCAACCGGCTGGCGGTGGTGGTGGCCCTCAATCCCAAGCAGCCCCTCAGGCCCAGGGTCAAGGTGGTGTTCAGTGCCGAGAGCCAGCGCCACCTGCCGGTGGTAGAACTGGATCTGGCCCGCAGCAACGACAGCGTCGAGGCGGTGGAAGATCCAGAAAACTGGGGCCTGGACCCTGGTCGCTATCTGGACAGCTGAACCAAAAACTTGATCCAGCTTAAGGTTGGGAGCGGGGGCAGGCCCTAGGGTTAGCATGCCCTACCTGCCTTTTGGATAAGCCATGTCCAGCCTCCATAACAGCTTGCGATTTGACACCGAACCCCATGTGGGGGCCGTGATCAGCGGCGGCCTACTGAGCTGTAGCCCCCAAACCTCCCTGCGCCAGGCCTGCCTGCTGATGCATCAGGCCAGGGTCAGCTGCATCCTGGTGATGGAAGCCGACCAGGTACTGGGGATCTGGACCGAAGGGGATCTGCACCGCCTTGAGCTACCCGGCGATCTGCAAAGGCCCATAGGGCAGCTGATGCAAAGCCCGGTGCATTGCATCGGCAACGACCAGCCCCTGGGCCAGGCGGCACTGCTGATGAAAAGACACAAGGTGCGCCGGCTGCTGGTGGTCAACAGCCTGGGCCAGGCCAGGGGGGTGTTGACCCAGACCGATCTGATTCGCTTCCAAGGGGTGGAACACTACCTGTTGATGCGGGATTTGGCCGGTAGCGTGCGCCGTGAGCCGGTCATAGTGGCCCCTGTGCTGCCCCTGGGGGAGGCCCTGGCCATGATGGGCCGTGAAGGGGTGGACGCCCTGGTGGTGAAAGGGCCGGAAGCGGGGATCCTCACCGAGCGGGATCTGGTGGCCTGGTTGGCCCACGGCAAGGGCCAGGTGGCAGCCGATCTGGCTCGTTTCCCCCTTTACGCCTTGCACCAGGCCACCAGCCTGATGACCGCCGTCCAGCAGATCCAGACCCAAGGCTACCGGCACCTGGGGGTGCTGGACGACGACGGCCAACTCAAAGGGCTGCTGTCCTACAGCGACATCCTGGCCAACATCGAGTACGAATACGTCAGCCAATTGCGGGATCTGCTGGACGAGCGCGACCAGGCCCTGCGCAGTTCGGTGGAACACCTGCGCCTGGCCAGGCAGGTGATCAACGCCTCCTTGGACGGCATCATGATCACCGACGCCGGCGGCCATATCGAGTCGGTCAATCCCAGCTTTTCCCAAATGACCGGCTACCGGGCCGAAGAAGTGGTGGGCAAGAGCCCGGGCTTGCTCAGCTCGGGCCGCCACAGCCCGGATTTCTACCAGGCCATGTGGGCGCAGCTGGCGGAGCAGGGCTTTTGGCAGGGAGAGATCTGGAACAGGCGCAAGAACGGCGAGGTCTACCCGGAGTGGCTGACCATCACCGCCATCCGCGACGACGAAGGGCAGATCCGCAAATACGCCGGCATCTTCACCGACATCAGCGATCGCAAGCAAAAGGAAGCGCGGATCCAATCCCTGGCCTACTACGACGAACTGACCGGCCTGCCCAATCGCCGCCTCTTTATGGACAGGCTGCAACTGGCCATTGCCAATGCCCGCCGCCACCACCACCAGGTAGCCCTGCTGTTTGTGGACCTGGATCTCTTTAAACGGATCAACGACTCCCTGGGCCACCTGGCCGGGGATCTGGTGCTCAAGGAAGTGGCCCGGCGCCTGCAGCAAACGGTGCGCGAAGGGGATTCGGTGGCCCGCCTTGGCGGCGACGAATTCACGGTATTGGTTTCGGAGATAGACGACGCCCAGGGCCTGGAACGGCTGGCCCAGCGGCTTATCAACGCCCTCTACGCCCCCATGGAAGTGGCCGGGCGGGTACTGTTCGTGTCCGCCAGTATCGGCATCAGCCTCTTCCCCGGCGACGGCCGCGACGAAGAGCAGCTGCTGCGCTTCGCCGACACCGCCATGTACCGCTCCAAGGAGCTGGGGCGTAATAAATTCCGCTTCTATAACAGCCAGATGAGCGAACAGAACCGCCAGGAGATGTTGCTGGAGGAAAGGCTGCACCATGCCCTGACCAACCGCACCCTGGAGGTCTATTACCAACCCAAGGTGGACCTGGCCAGCGGTACCCTGACCGGCCTGGAAGCCTTGCTGCGCTGGCACGACGAAGTGCTGGGTACGGTCTCGCCGGCCCGGGTTATTCCCCTGGCGGAACGGTTAGGGCTTATCGAGGCGGTGGGGGCCCAGGTGCTGGACAAGGTCTGTGCCCAGTTGGCGGCCTGGTCCCACCTGGACCGGGTGCCGGTGGCGGTGAACCTGTCGGTGCTGCAGCTTCATTCCGACCGCTTCCTGGCCGAGCTGGACCGCTGCCTGGCTCAGCATGGCATACCGCCTCAGCTGATCGAGCTGGAGATCACCGAAAGCTGCCTGATGCCGGAGCGGGCTGACGCCATGCTGGCCCTGCTAGAAGCGATCCGGGCCAGGGGCATACAGCTGTCTATCGACGACTTTGGCACCGGCTATTCGTCTCTGGCCTACCTGCGCAAGCTGCCCCTCAATACCCTTAAGCTGGATCGCAGCTTCGTCCAGCACCTGCCCCACAGCGCCGAGGACGTTGAGATCAGTCTGGCGGTGCTGGGGCTGGCTCGGGGCCTTGGCCTGCAGGTGATAGCCGAAGGGGTGGAAACCCCGGAACAGGCCAACTTCTTGGCCCAGCACCAATGTGGCCAGGGTCAGGGTTACCTGTATTCGCCAGCCCTGCCGGCCCATAAAGCCGCCGAGTGGCTGACCGGCCAAGCCTGGCTGGGCGGGCAATAAAAAAGGGGGCCAGCTGGCCCCCTTAAGATCCCGATTATCTGTTAGCGCTCCACCGCCAGGGCTACCCCTTGGCCGCCGCCGATGCAGAGGGTAGCCAGACCCTTCTTGGCGTCGCGGCGGATCATCTCGTGTACCAGGGTCACCAGCACCCGGCAGCCGGAGGCGCCGATGGGGTGGCCTATGGCAATGGCGCCACCGTTGACGTTGACCTTGTCGGCATCCCAGCCCAGTTCCTTACCCACCGCCAAGGATTGGGCGGCAAAGGCTTCGTTGGCCTCGATAAGATCCAGGTCGGCGATGGACCAGCCGGCTTTGTCCAGGCAGCGCTGGGTGGCGGACACCGGGCCTATGCCCATGATCGCCGGGTCGACGCCGGCATTGGCGTAGGCCTTGATGCGGGCCAGCACCGGCAGTCCCAGTTCCTTGGCCTTGTCGGCGCTCATCAGCACCACTATGGCGGCGCCGTCGTTGATGCTGGAGGCGTTACCGGCGGTGACAGAGCCGTCCTTTTTAAAGGCCGGGCGCAGCTTGGCCAGGGCCTCGGCCGTGGTGCCGGCGCGGGGCTGCTCGTCGGTGTCGAACAGCACAGGGTCGCCCTTGCGCTGGGGAATGCTGATGGGGGTGATCTGGCTCTTGAAGAAGCCTGCTTCGATGGCGGCCACCGCCTTTTGCTGGGACGCGGCGGCGAAGGCGTCTTGCTCTTCGCGGCTCAGGCCGTATTTTTCCACCAGGTTCTCGGCGGTAATGCCCATGTGGTAGTCGTTAAAGGCGTCCCACAGGCCGTCCTGGATCATGGTGTCCACCATCTGGGCATGGCCCATGCGCAGGCCGGTACGGGCGCCGGGCAGCACATAGGGGGACAGGCTCATGTTTTCCATGCCGCCGGCGATCACCACCTGGGCATCACCACAGCGAATGGCCTGGGTGGCCAGGTGCAGTGTTTTCAGGCCGCTGCCGCAGACCTTGTTGATGGTCATGGCCGGCACCTGGTGGGGCAGGCCGGCTTTGATCACCGCCTGGCGCGCCGGGTTTTGCCCGGAGCCTGCGGTCAGCACCTGGCCCAGCAGCACTTCGTCTACCTGGGCGCCGTCCAGTTCCAGCTTGGCCAGGGTGTCCTTGATCAGGGTGGCGGCCAATTCGGGGGCCGGGATCTGGCTGAGGCTTCCTTGGAAGCTGCCGACGGCGGTGCGTGTTGCGGCAACGATCACTACATCCTGCATGGTCTTCTCCTATCAAAGGCGCGGTGCGCCCACTCGGTTGGGGGTTTGGTTCATCATGCCTGGGAATTATGTCAATTGGGTATAGGTCATTAGTTGCAGGGGCCAAGCGTGCTAGAATGCGCGCCCAGCTTTCAGGGGCAACAGATGAGCGATTTCGACACCCGCTTTGGTGGCATTATCCGTTTGTACGGGGTATCAGGCGCCACCATATTGAAAAATAGCCACATTTTCGTGGCAGGTATAGGTGGCGTTGGCACCTGGGTGGCCGAGGCCCTGGCCCGCTCCGGGGTGGGCGCCATTACTCTGGTGGATATGGACGATGTCTGCACCACCAACACCAACCGCCAGATCCACGCCCTGACCAGCACCATAGGCCGCCCCAAGACCGAGGTGATGGCCGAACGCATCCGCCTTATCAACCCCGAATGCCAGGTGACGGCGGTGGACGATTTCGTCACCCCCGACAACGTGGCCGAGCTGCTGGCACCGGGCTTTGACTATGTCATCGACGCCACCGACTCCTTGGGGGCCAAGGCCGCCATGATCGCCTACTGCAAGCGCAACAAGCTGCGCATCATCACCATAGGGGGCGCCGGCGGCCAAGTGGACCCTACCCAGGTGCAGGTGGCGGACCTGACCAAGACCATTCAGGACCCCTTGGCCCGCAAGCTCAAGGAGCGGCTGCGCCGCAACTACCACTTCTCCAAGACCCGCAAGTTCGGGGTGGACTGCGTGTTCTCCTCGGAAGCCCTCAAATACCCCAAGCCCGACGGCAGCGTCTGCGCCGCCAAGCAAACCGAGGGCTCCATGCGCATGGACTGCACCTCTGGCTTTGGCGCCTCCATGGCGGTGACCGCCACCTTCGGGCTGGTGGCGGTGGCCCGGGTTATCGAAAAGCTGACCGGCGTCAAGGCCTGAGCCCTAGCGCCGGCCCTTGGCCAGCACCGTCAGGGTGACCGCCAGCAGCATGCACAGCACCCCGGCCAGGGTCGGCCAGTCCGGCCAGCTTTGGCGCAGGCCATAGCTGTAGGCCAGGCCGGTCAGGATCTCGAAGGCGGCCATGGGCCCCATCAGCACCGTCGGTAGCCGCTGGCTGGCGGCGTTCCAGCACAGGGTTCCCAGCCAGGAACAGAGCAGGGCTATGGCCAGCATCAGGGCCACAAAGGTGCCGGGCTCGGGGCCAAGGGGCAGGGGAAAGCCGGGTTGGCTCTGGCCCAGGTAAAGGCAAGCCAGGGCAAAACCCAGCAAGGATAGGGGCAGGGTCGCCAAACCCTGGGCCGTGGCCCAGGCGGCCGGTGAGCGCCTGGGATTATCCTTGAGCCAGCGGGCGTTTTTCAGGGCGTACCAGGCCCAGCAGGCCACGGCGCCACAGGCCATCAGCAATCCCAGCAGGTAGGCCGAGTCGGTCAGGGCCAGGCCTTCCCTTGCCAGCTCACTGATATTGACCAGCACCAGCCCCACCAGCATCAGGGCCATGGCTAGGGCCAGGCTGCCCCAGCCCAGCTGCCCTTCCTTGTCTCGGTACAATAGATTGGCGGCCACCGCTATCACCACCGGCAAGGTGCCCACCACCATGGTGGCGATGGGGGCCCCCACTCGCAGCACGGCCCCGGCCACACCGCAGTAGTAAAAGAGGTTGCCGAACAGGGCCAGCAGCAGCGCCAGCTGCCAGTCGCGCCGGCTCAGCTGCCCAAGGGCCCGGCGCTGCTGCCAGGCCAGGGGCAGGGCGATAAGGCCAAGGGCCAGGTAGCGGCCGGTGGATTGCAGGGCAGCAGGGTAGTCCGGCACCAGCAGGGGGCCGACGAAGACCAGGCCCCACAACAGGCCGGCGGCAAGGGCGAACAGTATCCCGACCAACATGGGCCACTCCTACGACAACAGGGGCTTGCAGACTAGCAGGGCGCCGGTGGCGCCGTATTGTCGCAAATTGCTAGGGACGGTAGCACTGCTGCTGGTAGCGCCCCGGGGTGGTGCCGTAACGGCTGGCAAAGGCGCGGGTCAGGTGGGCCTGGTCGGTCAATCCCACCTGGGGAGCCACCTGGGCCAGGGGCACCCCTTTGGCCAGCAGGCACTTGGCCTCATAAAGGCGTATGGCCATCAGCATCTGCTGGGGAGTGACATGGAACTGGGCCTTGAACTGGCGCAGAAAATGGTAGGGGCTGAGGCCGGCTTCCCTGGCTAGCTCTTCCAGGCGCAGCGGCCTGTGGTATTGGCTGTGCAGCAGATCCCGCACCGCATCGAAGCGGTGCCGGGGGGAGGGGGCCCTTGGCCGCTGCTGGGCAAAGGGGCGCAAGGTGTCCACCAGGGTCAGCAGCAGGCTGTCCACCGCCAGGGGCTGCTGGGGCTGCCACAGGGCGCCCAGCAGTGCCGACAACTGCTGGCAGCGCTGGGGATGGGCTTGCAGCACCTCTTTGAAATGCCAATCCGGGGTACCGGTCAGGTCGGCCAGCAGGGCCGGTTCCAGGTAGATCATCCGGTAATGCCAGCCCTGGTCGCTGGCGGCATGGCCGGTATGGAGTTCGTCAGGGTTCATCAGCACCAGGGCGCCGGTGCCGGCCAGGTGATTGGCCCCCCGGTAGCGAAAATGCTGGGCGCCCCTGTCAATCAGGCCGATGCCGAAGGCCTGATGGGTATGGGGGTCGAAGCTGTGGCGGCTGATATGGGCCCGGTACAGCTCCACCTGGGGATAGCCGGCCAGGGGCTGAAAGTCGGCCCTGTCGGTCTGGCTGGTGAACTGGGCCGGTACCCCTTGCATCTCAGTCCAGCTCGCCGTGGATCTTGGCCAGCATGGCGTAAAGGCCGTTGGCGCGGCTGGGGCTGAGGAACTGGGCCAGCCCCACCCGTTCGAACTCGGCCCGGGCGTCGATATGGCGGGCCAGGGCCAAGGGCTGGCCTTGGTAGAGGCTAAAGAGCAGCGCCATCAGCCCTTTGACGATGCGCGCCTCGCTGTCGCCATGCAGGTCCAGCTTGTCGTCCACCACCGCCACCCTCAGCCAGGTCTTGGCTTCGCAGCCGCTCACCTGGTCTTCCGGCTGCCGGTCGGCCAGGGCCGGCAGGCTGCGGGCCAGGCCCAGCAGGAAACGGGTGCGGCCTTCGAAGTGACGCTCGGCGGCAAAATCGTCAAAAAGGCTCATGGCAACTCCAAAAAGAGGTCGATACCGTCCCCCAGGGCCGCCAGGCAGGCGTCCACCTCGGCGGCGGTGTTGTAGGGGGCCAGGGCGATACGCAGGGACCCGGCAATGCCCAGCAGGCCGTGCAGGGGCTGGGTGCAGTGGTGGCCGGCCCGCACCGCGATATTGTTGCCGGCAAGATAATGGGCCAAGTCGCTGTGGTGGACGCCGGGCACCGTGATGGACACCAGGCTGACCCTGGGGCCGTTCCCCAGCACCTGAACCGGCAGCTTGGCCAGGCCCGCCAGCAGGCGCTGGGTCAGGGCCGCCTCATGGGCGCTGGCGTCCAGGCCTGTTAGCAGCTCGGCCGCCGCCCCCAGGCCGATGATCTCGCTGATCGGGCCGGTACCGGCTTCCAGGCGGTGGGGCAGGGCATTGAAGGTGACGGTATCGAAGCTGACCCTGTCTATCATCTCCCCGCCCCCCATAAAGGGCAGCAGTTCCCCCAGGCTTTCCAGGCGCCCGGTCAGCACCCCCACCCCGGTTGGGCCAAACATCTTGTGGCCGGAAAAGGCGTAGAAGTCGCAGCCAAGGGCCCGGATGTCCACCTTGAGGTGGGCCACGGCCTGGGCGCCGTCAATCAGGCTGAGGGCACCGGCGGCGCGGGCCTTGGCGCAAATCTGGACAACGGGGTTGATCAGCCCCAGGGTGTTGGACACATGGCAGCAGGCCACCAGCTTGGGCTTTTGGGCCAGAAGCCGGTCATAGGCGGCCATGTCCAGGGCGCCTTTGCCATCCAGGGGGATGGGCTCAATCCGGGCGCCGGTGCGCCGGGCCAGCAGTTGCCAGGGCACCAGGTTGGCATGGTGCTCCATGGCCGACACCAAGATCAGATCCCCTGGGCCGAAATGATCGATAAGGCCCCAGGCCACCAGGTTGATGGCCGCCGTGGTGCCGCTGGTGAAGATAACCGCCTCGCGCCTGGGCGCCCCGATAAGGGCGGCGACGGCGTCGCGGCTGGCTTCCAGGGCGTCGGTGGCCCGGGTCGCCCAGGGGTGGCTGCCCCGGTGCACATTGGCCCGGTACTGGCGGTAGTACTGGTCCATGGCGTCCAGCACTGGGCTGGCGGTCTGGGTACTGGCGCCGTTATCCAGGTACAGGGGGGCCCCTGGCTGGGCCAGGGCCGGGAACAGATCACGAAAGGCGTTAGGTTCGAACATGGCTCTTGGCATTGCCGGCTGATGGCCGGAATTGTCGGCAATGGCGAGCGGCGGCGCAAGTGCCCGCGCTTGGCTCAGTGGGCCAGGCAGACCCGGTTACGGCCCTGGTGCTTGGCCCGGTAGACGGCTTTGTCGGCCCGGCTGACCAGGGTCGACACCTCGTCGTCTTCCTGCCCTAGGCTGGCTACCCCTATGCTCAGGGTGGCCCTGAACGGTAGGCCGTCGTCCCCAGGCAGATCCAGTACCGCAAAGGCCTGGCATAGCAGTTCGGCGGCCTTTTTGGCCCCCTCCAGGGTGGTGTCCCCCAGCAGCACCAGGAACTCTTCGCCCCCCAGGCGGCCGGCCAAGTCGGTAACCCGCAGCTTTTCCCGGAACAGGTCAGCCAGGCGTTTCAGTACGGCGTCTCCCACGTGGTGGCCGTGGTTGTCGTTGATCTGTTTGAAATGATCCACGTCGATC
The DNA here is from genome assembly GCF_000299915.1 of Gallaecimonas xiamenensis 3-C-1. Lineage (NCBI taxonomy): Bacteria > Pseudomonadati > Pseudomonadota > Gammaproteobacteria > Enterobacterales > Gallaecimonadaceae > Gallaecimonas > Gallaecimonas xiamenensis. The sequence goes on along the minus strand of NZ_AMRI01000023.1, from coordinate 48,374 downwards.
AGCAGCACCGAGCAAGGGGTCTGGTAACGCTGGTGGCGCTGGTAGGCGTCTTCCAAGGCCTGGAACAGGTGGCGGCGGTTATAGAGGCCGGTCAGCTCGTCGGTCAGGGACAGGGTTCTTAGCTGCTCTTCCAGGTGCTTACGCTCGGTGATGTCGGTGATAAGGCCGTGCCAGAGCACGGTGCCGTCATCCAGCAACTCGGGGATGGAGTTACCCTCCAGCCATTGCTCCTTGCCGTCAAAACAGACCCGGTATTGGCAGTGCCATTTATTGAGGCTATTGGCCGACAGGCTGATGGACTGGGCCAGGGCGTCCTGGTCGTCTGGGTGGACCCGGTCAAACACCAGGCTGGCGTCGTCCTGCACCTGCTGGGGGCTCAGGCCGTAGATGTCGCGGATCCCTTCGCTGGCGTAGGGAAACCAGGAGTGGCCGTCCCTGTCCAGGGCGTACTGGTAGATAAGGCCGGGTATGGTCTTGGCCAGCTTGCTGAGGCGCTCCTCGGCTTCCTTGCTGTCGGTGATGTCGATATGGGTGCCGGTAACCCACAGGGGCTTGCCGTCCGCCGTGCGGCTGGTCAGCCGGCCTCTGTCGTGCACCCAGATCCAGTGGCCGTCCCTGTGGCGCATGCGGCAGACATGGTCATAAAAGGGCAGCTCGCCGTCGAAGTGGCGTTTGACCTTGGCGCTGGTGCCGACCCAGTCGTCCGGGTGGACAAAGCTCTGGAAAGTGGCCTCGGTGGTGGGCTCCAGTTCGGCCTTGGTGTAGCCCAGCATCTGGGCCCAGCGCTCGTTGATGATGTTCTCGCCGGTCTGGACGTTCCACTCCCAGGTACCGGCCCGGGTGCCGTCGATGATGGTTTCCAGGCGGGTTTTCTGGCTCTGCAGCCGTTCCCTGTCCCTGACCGACAGGGTCACGTCCTTGATCAACACCAGCAACGCCTTGGGTTGGCGGTTGCTGGCCAGCAGGTAACTGAGGTTCAGGCGCAGGTGGCGCCCTTCGCTATCAAGGGCCACCGGCAGGGCCGACACCAGGGGACTGCGGTCGGGCCTTGGCTGGTCAAAATCCAACTTTTCCAAATAGGGACTGAGCCAGGGCAGCAGTTGCGCCAGGGGTTGCTCGAGGAGATTGTCATTGCCCAGGGCACGGCGGGCGGCCTTGTTGGCAAAATGCACCAGGCCCTGGCGGTTGGCCACCAGCACGCCTTCACTGAGCTGTTCGCTGATCTGAGCCAGCTCGTCAGAGGCGTTGAGAAAGTCGATGAAAGGATGCACGGGTCGGGGATGCTGCTTTTGTTGCGGCAACGTTATCACAAGCCGCCCTGTTGCCAAAGTGAACAGGGCAGTTTTTGTCCCGCCCTGGTCGTAAAGGCAAAAAGCCGTCAGCTGTAATGGCTGTTGGACTCGGCCTTGAGCTCCCGCACCGGCCTTATCTCCACGCAACCATAGCGAGCCGGGGGAATGCGCCCGGCCAACTGGATGGCCTCGTTGAGATCCCGGGCCTCCAGCAGGTAAAAACCGGCCAGTTGTTCCTTGGTTTCACTAAAGGGGCCGTCGGTGACCGTGACCTTGCCGTCTCTGACCCTGACTGTGGTGGCACTGGCCACCGGCAGCAGGGCTTCGCCGCCAATCATCTGCCCCGCTTCCCTCAGGCCGTCGCCGCAGGCTTGGCATTCGCGGTTAAGGGCGTCCCATTGGTCCTGGGACAAGGCGGCCATGGCCGCCTCTTGGTAGTAGACCATGGCCAGGTATTTCATCAGCAGCATTCCTTGTTGTCTTGCTCGCAATTGATCATCCAGGGCACGCCGAAGCGGTCGGTAACCATGCCAAAGCCCTTGGCCCAGAAGGTTTCGCTAAAGGGCATGGTGACCTGGCCACCTTCGGCCAGTTGGTCGAACACCACTTTGGCTTCGGCGGGGTCGCTAAAGCCCAGATGCAGGTGCATGCCCTGCGGCGCCTGGTAGTGTTCCTCGGGGGCGTCGGAGGCCATCAGCAGCCAGTTACCCAGGCGCAGGCGGCCGTGGATGATCTTGTCGTGCCATTGGGGCGGCACCTCGGCGGCGGCCGGGGTGTCGCCGTGGGTCATCAGCACTTCTATCTTGGCGCCAAGGGCGCTGGCGTAGAAGTCGAAGGCCTGGCGGCAGTCGCCTTTGAAGTTGAGGTAGGCGTTGCAAAGGGCCGGCCCGGCCTTGACCTTGTCCCACAGCGCCTTGTGCAGCTCGACGCCGCTGCCGGGGGCAAAGTCTTCCATTTCAAAAAGGGGCCTGAGTTCCAGGGTCACGTCCCCGTCTTCCTTGGGCCATTGCTTGGCCCAGGCCAGGGCCTCGTCCATGGAGTCCACTTCCAACAGGGAAAAGCCGGCCAGCAGCTCCTTGGTTTCGCTAAAGGGGCCGTCGGTGACCTGCAGCTGGCCTCCTTCGAAACGCAGCTGCTTACCCTGGGCACTGGGCTTGAGGCCCATGCCGTCCCGCAGTATGCCGGCATTGAGCATGCGCTCGTGGAATTGGCCCATGGCCACCAGCAGTTCGTTATCCGGCAGTTGGCCCGCTTCGGTGTAGGCGTCGGCTTTACGTTGAATGATGACTCGCATGGTAGAACTCCTTTCTCAATATGGGATTGTCACCATCTAGTCGCCCGGCCTTCGGCCATTTCGACAGGCTGGGGAAATTTTTTTCAACAAGAGGCCAGCTGTCTCTGGATAAAGCGTTTTTCCTGGTCCTGGCCGGTCAGGGCCAGGGCCTGCCGATAGGCTTGGCGTGCCTCTTGGGGGCGGCCAAGGCGGCGCAGCAGATCGGCCCGGGCGGCATGGGCCAGGTGATAGTCCTTAAGGTAGCCGGCGGCCAACAGGGCTTCTATTTCCGCCAAGCCCGCCGCCGGCCCCTGGGCCATGGCCAGGGCCACGGCCCGGTTAAGGGCCACCACCGGGCTGGGGTGGCACCGCAGCAGGTGGTCGTAAAGCCCGAGGATCTGAGGCCAGTCGGTGTCCTGGTAACGGGGCGCCAGGCTATGCACGGCGGCAATGGCCCCCTGCAGGCAGTAAGGTCCTGGGTTGCCCTGGGCCAGGGCTTGGGTCAGCCACTGGTCCCCTTCGGCGACCAGAGCCGGCAGCCAGCGGCTGCGATCCTGGTGTTCCAGGGTCACCAGATCGCCGGCTTCGTCGACCCGGGCCGGGCGCCGGGCGTCCTGCAGCAGCATCAATGCCAGCAGGCCCTTGGCCTCGGGGTGGGGCAGCAACTGGCACAAGAGCCGCCCCAGGCGGATGGCTTCGCCGCTCAGGTCCTGGCGCAACAACGCCTCGCCTCCCGAGGCGCTGTAGCCTTCGTTGTAGAGCAGATAGAGCACCGCAAGTACTCCGTCCAGGCGCTCGGCCAGCATGGGGCCTTGGGGCACTTCATAGGGAATGGCGGCGTCGCGGATCTTGGCCTTGGCCCTGACGATGCGCTGGGCCACCGTCGGCGCCGAGGTCAGGAAGGCGCGGGCGATTTCTTCGGTGCTAAGATCGCACAGCTCGCGCAGGGTCAGGGCCAGGCGCGCCTCTGGCGCCAGGGCCGGGTGGCAACAGGTGAAGATAAGGCGTAGCCGGTCATCTTCTATGCCCTGGGGATCAAGGGGCTGCTGGCGTTCTTCCAGCTCGGCGATCAGTTCGGCCTGGGCATTGTCGAAGCGAGCGCGGCGGCGCAGTTGGTCTATGGCCTTGAAGCGGCCTGTGGACACCAGCCAGGCCCTGGGGTTGTCCGGCAGGCCCTGCTCTGGCCATTGGGCCAGGGCGGCGGAGAAGGCCTCGTGCAGGGCCTCTTCGGCCAGATCAAAATCCCCCAGCAGGCGGATCAAGGTGGCCAGCACCCGCCGCGATTCCTGGCGGTAGCACTGGGCTATCTGGCTTTCAATGGTCAAGGCTCAGTCCTGGCGCTTGGGCAACCGCCGGGGCCGGCAGCGGAACTGCTCCCGCTCGTCCACCGGCAGCACATGCACCATCATGTCGGTTTCGCAGGCCCCAAACAGCTGGAAGTTGTACCTGGCCTGGCGCAGGGTCAGGCAATGGTTGGCGGTGGACACCTCGTCAGGGGTGTCCAGATCCAGCCCCTCATCCTCCCAGAAGCAGACAGGGCAGATAAGGTAGCGGCCCCGCTCGGGCAAGGTCACGTAGTCGCAGCAGGGACACTGCAACCGTGGCCTGGCGTCGGCGGGGCTGTACCAGTCGGGGTCTGCCATGGCTTAGCCGCCGGTTTTGCCGCCCTCAAGGGCTTGCAGGCGCTCGGACTCGGCCTGGATCATCTGGCGCAGCTCGTCGCTGTGGGCCTGGACCCGCTCATAGCCCAGTTGGGCGCCCTTGCTCATCAGCTGGGGCAGCTGTTCTATGGTTTTTTGGCCGGTGGGGGTGCTGTAGAAGGCGTTCAGCTCCTTGAGCTCGCTGGCGGAGAAGGCGTCGCTGTAGAGGCGCACCATATCGGGCTTGACGCTCTCGTAGCTCATGTATTTCTGCATGAAGCTCATCATCACGGCCTTGTAGGGCTGCAGCGCCGGGCTCTGGGCCAGCTGCATGTCCAGCATCTGCTCGATGGAACCGGACAGCACCTTGTCCATATGGATGATTTCCAGCAGCCGTTCGGCTTCCTGCTTGGCGGCGTCGTCGGCCAGGGCCTGGTGGGACAGCAGCAGGGTGGAGGCAAGCAGGATGGGTTTGATGAATTTCAAGATCTACTCCTTTAGAGAACCGCCGGGCGGCGGCCTGATGTTTGTTCAGTGTAACGGGGCCAAGGCCCTATGGCGAGACTTGACCAGCGGCCAGGCCCATGGCGTAACCGGCGTCGAGCTTGTGCTTGTCTGTGGTGGTGCGGCCCACGGCGAATTGGGCCGGTGGCGCTATTACCCGGATGCGGCAATCGGCAGGCGGGTTTTCGATAAAGTCGATGGCGGCATTGTAGCTATGGTGCCTGTGGAGCATGGCTTGGGCCAGGGCCGGGGTCTTGGCCAGCAGCCGTTTGACCAGCCAGGGGGCACGGCTGGGGCCCTTGCGGTAACCCAGGGGCCTAGACAGCACCACTGTGATGTCCCTGGCGCCCATCCGGTAGGCCTGGAGTACCGGAATGGAATCCGCTACGCCGCCGTCGGTCATGGCGGCCCCTGCCACTTCGGGGTAGTGGCGGTAGGCCAGGGGCACAGAGCAGGAGGCCTTGAGCAGCTGCTCCAGGTTTTGGGCGTCGGCCTTGATGTAGGCGGCCTGGCCGTCTTCGATACGGGTGGCCACCACATAGAGGGGAATGGGCTGGGCGGCGAAGGTTTCGATATCCAGGCGAATTTCGCGGATGGTGATCTCCCAGAGCCAGTCCAAATCCAGCCAATGGCCACCGGCCAGGAAACGGCGAAAGGCGATAAATTCGGGGCGGCAGGAATAGTCGGTGATCACCTTGTGGTTACGGCCCCGCTGCCCGGCCAGCCAGGCGGCCAGGTTGGTGGAACCGGCCGACACCCCCAGGCAGAAGTCGAAGGGGCGGTAATGCTGGTCGATAAAGGCGTCCAAGACCCCGGTGGCAAAGATGCCGCGCATGGCACCCCCTTCCACCACCAGGGCCCTGCTGTTGTCTGGCTGCATGCTGGCTCTCGTCAGGCTGGTGAGGGGCCAGTGTACCCCAGTTGCGCGGCGCCGGGCCCAGACAGAGTGTCAGGGCCATTGTTATAAAGCCCCCTGGCGGGGGCTTTTGGTCAATGCTTGTTGGGCATGTCCTTGTGGTAGGCGTCAAACTCGGCCCGAGAGATCTGGCCGTCGCCGTTGCTGTCCATGGCTTTGAAGCGTTCGTCGCTGTTGTGGCCCATCATCATCTTGCCCTGTTCGCCTTCGGTTTTGGCCATGCTGCGGTGGGCCTTGTCGAATTCGTCTTTGGAGATGCTGCCGTTACCGTCCTTGTCGAAGGCGTCGAATGACGGCATGCCGTGCATGCCCTTGGCGGCCATGTCGTCCTTCATCATGCCCTTGTCTTTCATCTTGCCGTCGCCGTGCATCATCTGGTCTTTGTCCATCATCTTGCCGTCGCCGTGCATCATCTGGCCTTTGTCCATCATCTTGCCATCGCCCTGCATCATCTGGCCTCTGTCCTTCATGGCCTTGTGCTCGGCTTTCATGGCGGCAAATTCGCCGGGGCTGAGGTTGCCGTCACCGTCCTTGTCCAGGGCTTTGAAGGCGTTGGCACTGCCTTTGCCTTTGGCGAACTCGCTTTGGCTGATCAGGCCGTTACCGTCCTTATCCAGTTGCTCGAAACGGGTGTGGTGGCCGGCCAGTGCCGCCAGGGGCATCAGGGCGGTCAGGGCTATCAGGAAGGTTTTCATATCGGCTCCCAGGAGAGGTTAGGAGTTCAAGCTTAGGTTATGGACTGGCGGGCGCCAGTCCTTGGCAAGCCCCGCCGGTGGCAGCGGGGCTTGACAGCAGCACAGTCCCTTGGCTTAGAAGGTCCAGTTAAGGCGGCCGTAGTAGTAGCCACCGTTGATGCCAAAGGGCAGGGTTTCCCAGCCGTATTGGAAGCCGGCCTGGGCAAAGATGTCGCCTTCGGCGCCCCAGTCGTCCGGGTATTGGTCAAAGAGGTTGTTGGCGCCCACCGTCAGGGCCAGGCTGTCGGTGAAGTGGTAGCGGACGTACAGGTCGGTCAGCCACTGGCTGCTCCAGGTCTTCTTCATGCCGGTAAAGGCCGAGCCGGACACTTCCCCGTAGTAGTGGAAGGCCAGGTTGAAGTCCCAGTCACCAGTGCTGTAGTTGCTGGACAGGGTGGCGGTTTCCCCCGGTTGCCCCTCTTCGATACGCAGGCGCTGGGTGTCGGAGTAGAGCATGTCGGCGGGGATCAGCGATGAGCTGGAATGGACGGCGTCCACTTCGGTGTCCACCCAGCTGAAGGCCAGGTTCAGGCCCCAGCGGTCACCCCCGGCCAGGTCCAGGGTGTAGGCCGCCACCAGGTCGACCCCCTTGGTGGTGGTGTCGATGGCGTTGGTAAAGAACTGGGCCGCCCCCAGGCGGTTGTCGGCCAGCAGCTGGTCTATGGTGGCGTTGCCGCCGCTGATGGCTTCGGACAGCACTATGCGATCGTCAATCTTGATCTGATAGGCGTCCACCGTGATGTTGAGGCCGTCCATGGGGCTGGCCACCAGGCCCAGGCTGATGTCGGTGGAGGTTTCCTTCTTCAGGTCGCTGATGCCGAACTCCCGGGCCAGGGGCGAACTGTTGGCGATGGTGCCGGTTTCCACCAGGGTGCCGTTGACCAGGTTGGTGAGCACCTGGCTGTAGTAGATCTGCTGCACCCCGGGGGCGCGAAAGCCGGTGGACAGGGTGCCCCTGATCGACAACTTGTCGCTCAAGGCATAGCGGCTGGACAGCTTGTAGGAAAGGTTGTCGCCGGCGATGTCGTAGTCTTCGTAGCGCAGGGCCGCCGCCACCAGCCAGTCGTCGCTGAGGTCGTATTGGCTGTCCAGGTAGAGGCTGTAGCTGTCGCGGTTTTCGTCCACTTCGGTGCTGGGCTTGAAGCCGGGAAAACCCTGGATACCGGGGTCGGTCAGGCCTCCCACGTCGGTATTGATGATGTCGATGCTGGCGTCGTCGGTGCGGCCATAGGCGTAGGACCAGAGATCGCCCTTGTTGATCTCGTAGCCGTCACGGCGCAGCTCCAGGCCCAGGGCCAGCAGCAGCGGGTTGCTGGCACCTATGTCCACCGACCCGGCCAAGTCCAGGTTGAAGGTGGTCTGATTGAAGATCAGCTCGCCGTCAAAGGCGGTGGTGGGGGTATCGGCGTAGATGCCGCCCCCCGGCGCCGGTTCGTAGTACCAGGAGACGTTGGCGGAGTTGGCCGAGTAGAAGCGAAACTCCGACTGGCCGGTCACCACTGAGGCGTCCCAGGTCCAATCCAGGCCCATGGCCCCTTTGATACCAAGGCCAAGGGAGGCGTCTTCCACTTCGGTGTTGAGCTGGGGCAAAAAGCCCTGGGGGTAGAGGGCGGGAATGACCCGGGGGTGGCCTACACCCCGGTAGAAACCAAAGCTTTCCCCTTCCCGTTTGGAGTAGCCGCCGAAGGCATACAGGTCTAGCTCCTGGCCCAGGCGGTATTCGCCGTTGGCCCACAGGTATTTGTTCTCGCTGTCGGCATCGCCGATGCGCAGCCTGGTGACCGGCTGGCCGTTTTCGTCCCACCAGTCACCGATCAGCTGGCCGCCGGTGGACTCCAAGGTGGCCTTGGAGGCGCGGTTGGTGTCGCCCCTGTCCCGGTACTCGGCGGTGAGGTTCAAAAAGCCCTTACCCCCCAGGTCGATGCCATGGTTGACCGAGGCCACCAGGGTTTCCCCGTCCCCTTCGTAGGTCTGGCCCGCTTCCAGGCCCACCTCGGTGCGGTCTGTGCCTTCCTTGAGGACGATGTTGATGACACCGGCGATGGCGTCCGAGCCGTACTGGGCGGCGGCACCGTCCCGCAGTATCTCGATGCGGGCCACGGCGCTCATGGGAATGGCGTTGATGTCATAGCCGGCGCTGCCCTTGCCGATGGTTTCCTGGACGTTGACCAGGGCCTGCTGGTGGCGGCGCTTGCCGTTGACCAGCACCAGTACCTGGTCGGGGCCCAGGCCGCGCAGGGTGGCGGGGCGGATGATGTCGGAGCCGTCCGACACAGTGGTGGACGAAAAGTTAAAGCTGGGGGCCAGGGATTGCAGGGCCTTGCCCAGTTCGGTGGCGCCGGTGCGCAGCAGGTCGTTGGCCGATAAAAGGTCGACAGGGGCCGGGGTCTCGGTGGCGGTGCGGGATGAAAAGCGGGAGCCTATGGTGAGGATCCGTTCTATGTCCTCTTCGGCGCCCTGGTTGTCGGCAGCCAGTGCTGGCAGTTGGTAGAAGGTCAGGCAGGCGGCAACGGCGGCGCCCAGGGTGGATGGCCGGTATTTCATGTACTCCCCCTAAGTGGTCTTGTTACGGTGTCTCACTAAGTGGAAACACTCCGTTAACAAACTTAGTCGGCCTCTGAGCCAGGGGGGAGGGCAGGGGCCAAAAAAAGCGGCCCCTGGCCGCCTAGGTCGGGGTCAGGTGTCGGTGGACACCTGGTCCCAGGGCTGGTCCAGATAACCCACCAGCCAATTGAGGGCGTGATGGCGCTCCATCACCACGCCGGGGATAAGGTCAGCCGGCGCCTCCTGCCCCTTGAGGCGGGCGTCCACCACTGCCCAGTGGGTGCGGTAGATAAGGTCGGTGGCATCGAGGATCTCGCCCTGGGACCGCAGCTTGGCGTCGGCAATAAATTGCTCCGGGGGCCTTTGCTGCATCAGTTGCACTGCCATGGGGACGTCGCAGATGGCCGTGGGCTCGCCCAGCTCTGCCACATAGCCCAGGGCCCACAGCAGGGTCCAGGCTGCTTCGTAGCGCCAGGAAAACTGGATACGTTGGTGCTCGCTGGGGTCGAGGTTGGCAACAAAGTCCTGCTCCTCAGGGCTCAGGTGTGGAGCCAGGCGGTAGTCGGCCAGGATCTGCTCGACAATGTCCTGCTCCAGCCCTTCGCCTTTCACCGCCACCAACAGCAGGGCCATGGCCCGCCAGGCGACTTCTTCGGTACTGCGGGCTTGGCACTCGATTTCGTCTTCCACATGGGGCAGGTGGGGGTTGATGGGGATCTGGCGGTCACGAAGCAGGGCTTCAGAGGCGGCCTTGCGCTGGGCCGCCGGGGAAAGTGAGGTCATATTGGGCATCCTTGTCTTATGGTTCCGGCCCCGAGGGTAAAGGGGCCAACCGCCAAGGACAAGTCCTTTAGCCCAGCAGGGCACCGTTAGCCTGCCAAAGGCTGAAGGTCAGGGCCGTGGCAAAGGCCACCCAGGCCAGATAAGGCACCAGCAGGGCCGCTGCCAGGCGGTCGGCCCGGGCAAAGGCGCGGATGGTGGCGAGGATCAGCGCCAACAGCACCAGCATCTCCAGCAGGGCGCCAAGGCCCCAATGCCATTGGAAAAACAGCCAGGACCAGAGGCCGTTGGCCAGCAGCTGGGCCAGGTACAGCACAGTGCCTGGCCAGCGGCGGGCCGGGCTCAGCCAGTAACGCCAAAGGGCCAGGGCCATCATCAGGTACAACAGGGTCCAGACCGGGCCGAACAGCCAGGGGGGCGGTGCCCAGGCCGGCTGCACCAGGCTGGCGTAAAAGCCCTTGGCGTCGATGGAGGCCATGGCGCCAAGGGCGGCGGTAACAAAGGCCAGCAGCAGGCTCAGGGCCAGGGCGGGTAAGCGGTATGCAGTCATTGGCAGTCAGTATGGCTAAGGGTTGCCGGGGCATACGGCCCGGCAACCAGGCTGGATCGGTCAGCGCACCACCAGGGTGCCCCGGTACATGTTCATCTGGCAGTGAAAGGGGTAGTCGCCTGGGGGCAGGGCTGGCAATTCCAGGGTATGGGCCTTGTTGATGGGCAGCTCGACGCTGGCGTCGATGTCGTCAAAGACCACCCATTGGGAGCAAGGGGAGGGGTCTTTACGCAGGAAGGTCAGACGCACCGGTTGCCCGGCCGGCCATTGGGGGCGCTCCGGTTCATAGACGCCGCCGTCCACCACTATGGTGCTGGCCTGAGCGGCGCCGCTGGCGGCAGAGGCCTTGGCCTTTCTTGGCCAGAACCAGAGCACCACAAAGGCGATGAGCCCCAGGCCGATGAGGTTTATCAACATGCTGCCTCCTTGATGGCGGTATAGATGAGGGCCTGCTTGGGCATCAGCTGGCCAAGGATGGTGACGCTGTGCTCCGGCCTTTGCCGATAGCTGACGGTGAAACCGGCCTCTTCCAGGGCCTGGGCCAAGTCGGGGCCGTCGAAGAAGGTAAAGCCCTCTTGGAACTGGGGCTGGCTGGCCATGGTGGCCCGGTCACGCACCCCCAGCACCAGGGTGCCTCCTACCTTGAGGGCCTCAAAGAGGGCCTTGAGGGCCGGCACCAGGGGCTGCCAGAAATAGGCCACGTTGATGGCCAGGGCCTTGTCGAAGGGGCCGGGCAGGGGGTGGCTGAGCAAGTCTCCCTGTTCAAAGCGGATCTGCGGGCTGCTGTGGGCCTGGGCGGCGGCCACCATGTCCGGAGACAGATCCAAGCCCAGGTAGCGGCTACCGGCCAGCCCAGCCAGCAGCGCCGGCACATGCTGGCCGTTGCCCGGCCCCACTTCCAACAGCGATTGCCCCGGCGCCAGGGCCAAGGCCTCCTGGCAGTAGGCGATCAGTTGCTGGTTGGTCTGGTTCATACCCTCGGCCACCTTCAAACCCAGGGGGCCGCTTGGGGTGCGCAGCTGGCGGCCCAGTTCTTCGGGAGTCACGCTCATGGCCGGCCTCCGGTTTTAAAGCGGCGCAGCCGGTTGGCATTGGACACCACAGTGACCGACGACAGGGCCATGGCGGCGCCGGCCACCACCGGGCTCAGCAGGGTGCCGGTCAGGGGGTAGAGCAGGCCGGCGGCAACGGGAATGCCCAGGCTGTTGTAGATAAAGGCGCCGAACAGGTTCTGCTTGATGTTGCCAAGGGTGGCGCGGGAGATGGCGATGGCGTCCGCCACCACGGCCAGGGAACCGCGCATCAGGGTCAGGTCTGCCGAGGCCATGGCCACGTCGGTGCCTGTGCCCATGGCCATGCCCACATCGGCGGCGGCCAGGGCCGGAGCGTCGTTGATGCCGTCCCCGACCATGGCCACCTTGCGGCCCTGGGCCTGCAGCGCCTTGATGGCGTCGGCTTTTTGCTCCGGCAATACCTCGGCGATGACCTGGTCTATACCCAGTTGGCGGGCCACTGCCTCGGCGGTGGCATGGCGGTCACCGGACAGCATCACCAGCTGCAACCCTTGCTTTTTCAAGGCGTCCAGGGCGGCTTGGCTATCCGGTTTGACCGGGTCTGCCACCGCAAAGAGGGCCAGCAGCGTCTTGCCCTTGGCCAGGTAAACCGGGGTGGCACCCTGAGCCATCAGCGCCTGGCCGGGTTCGACGCTGGCCTGGGTGTCCACCTGGTAGTGGTCCATCAGCCGCTGGTTGCCCAGCAGCAGGGTGTCGCCGGCCAGGGTAGCTTTGACCCCTTGGCCGGCCAGGGTGTCAAACCCTTCCAGGGCGGGGGCTGAAACATCCCCGGCCCAGTCCAGCAGGGCCTGGGCCAAGGGGTGTTCGGAGCCTTGCTCCAGGGCTTTTACCAGGGGCTTGAGGTCGGTGTCGCCAAAGGGGTGTACCGCCACCACTTGCGGCCGGCCTTGGGTCAGGGTGCCGGTCTTGTCCAGCACCAGGGTGTCTATCTTGTCGAGGGTCTGCAGGGCTTCGCCGTTGCGGATCAACACCCCCGCCGATGCCGCCTTGCCCACCCCCACCATCACCGACATGGGGGTGGCCAGGCCAAGGGCGCAGGGGCAGGCGATGATCAGTACCGAGGTCAGCACCACCAGGGCATGGCTAAGGGCCGGCGCCGGCCCCAGGTTGTACCAGGCCAGGGCGGCCAGCAGGGCGATCACTACCACCACAGGCACAAAGACCCCGGCGATGCGGTCGGCCAGGCGGCCGATACTGGGCTTGGAGCCCTGGGCCCTTTTGACCTGGTCGATGATGCGGGCCAGGGCCGTGTCCTTGCCGACCCCGGTGGCGGTAAAGAGCAGGCTGCCTTTTTGCACCAGGGTGCCGGCCTTGAGGATATCCCCTTCGGCTTTTTCCACCGGTATGGGTTCGCCGGTCAGCATGCTTTCGTCCACCAGGCCGGTGCCGTCGCTGACGCTGCCGTCCACCGGTACCGTCTCACCGGGGCGCAGCCGCAGCAGATCGCCGGCCAGCACAGCTGCCACCGGTATGTCCGACTCCTTGTTGCCCCTGACCACCCGGGCGGTCTTGGCTTTAAGCCCCAGCAGGTGGCGAAGGGCGGCCGAGGTCTTGCCCCTGGCCCGCACTTCCAGGGCCTGGCCCAGGTTGATAAGGCCGATGATCATCACGCTGGCTTCAAAGTAGAGGTGGCGGGCCCCTTCGGGAAAGGCCTGGGGCAAGAGCACCACCGCCATGGAATAGAGCCAGGCACTGCCGGTGCCAAGGGCGATAAGGGTGTCCATGTTGGCCTGGTGATGGCCAAAGGCCTTGGCGGCGCCTCGGTAGAAGTGGCCGCCGGCCAGCACCAGTATGGCCAGGGTCAGCAGCCCCAGCAGGCCCCAGGTAATGCGGCTGGCCAGGGTAGTGACCATCATCTCGCCACCCAGCAGGCCCCAGGCCATCAGGGGGACACCCAGGGCCAGGCCGGCGCCGCTTTGCCACCAGAGCTTTTTCAGGTGGGTGGCCTCGGCTTGGGCCTGGGTGTCCAGGTCCGCCTCGTCATCACCGGACAGGGGTCTGGCGTCATAACCGGCGGCCTGGATGGCGGCGATCAGCTGCGCTGCGTCGGCGCTGCCCTCGATGTGGGCGCTGCGGTCGGCCAGGTTGACGTCGGCTTTCTCTACCCCGGGTACGGCGTCCAAGGCCCCCTGGATACTGCGCACGCAACCGGCACAACTAACGCCCAGCAGGGCGAGGTGTACTGCTTGACTCATGATTCGCTCCTTGGTTGTGAAAGCAGCCTAAACCCTGGAGTGGCTTCAAGGTCAAGCATTGAGTCAGGGTAAACAGTTGGCTAAACTGCGCGCAGCCAAGGAGGGCGGAAAGATGATTTGGATAGCACTGCGTTTTATGACGCTGACCCTTTGGTTGTTCCCCATTTACCGGGGATGCCAGCGGCGCCAGCAGGGGGATAGGCCCTGGCTGTTTGTGCTGCTGCTGGCGGCCATGACTGGGTTATGGCTGGCCCTGGCGCCGCCAAATGGCTGGAGCCTGCTGCTGAGCTGGCTGATGCTGCCCTGGGTGAGCTGGGGCCTGGTAAAAGCGGCACGATAAAAAAGGGCCCCCAGGGCCCTTTTTTATTAGAAGTGGTATTTCACCAGCAGGTTGGTCACGCTCTGGTCGGTGCGAAAGGCGTCAGTGTCCTTGATGCCGAAGCGGTTTTTCCAGTAGTCGTACTCGATACCCACAAACAGCTTGTTCTTGGCCAGGCCCACAGCCGGGCCCAGGTCGTACTTGAGCTGGGGGTTGATGTGCAGGTTGGCATGGTAGCTGCCGTCGTTGTCCACCACCCAGTCGATAAAGCCGTCGAACACCACTTGGCTGTCGCCCACCGGGAAGCTCATCTTCCAGGCCGGGGTGATCTGGAAGGTTTCGCCGTCGCGGTTCTTGCTGCCACGGGGCAGGCGCTTGTAGAAGTTCAGCTGGAAGAAGTCGAAGCCAGGCAGTTTGAGGTCAAAACCCGGGCCCACCAGCAGGGTGTTGACGTCCCCTTCGCCAAATTCATAGGTGGTGGCCAGCAGCAGGTCGCTGACCACGCCAAAAGACAGGTCCTTGCCGCTCAGCTTGCCGGCGCTAAAGCGCGGGCTGAACTCGCCGTAATAGGTGGTGTTGTCCCCTTGCACACCGTTAAAACGGGTACCGTCGGTGAAGAAAAAGAGATCGCCAAAGTCCCAGCCGGAGACATGCTCAAAGGTCAGGGTCTGTTGTGTGTCGGCGTTGACCTTGAAGTTTTGGCCGTACAGGTAGCTCAGGCTGTTGTCTTGCCATTGCAGGCCGGCGAAAGCGGGGGTGGCAACCAAGCCAGCCAGAAGCAGTGCGCGCATGGATCTCTCCTCTGAAAAATGGCGCACAGTCTAGTGATTGGGGCCGAAAAGGCAATCGGTTTCGCGCCCCCTGTGGCGAAAGTCCGGCAAAGGCCGCATTTTTATCCGTTCAGCCAGGGGATCCGTCCGTTCGCTGGTAAAAAAGGACAAGTTAAGAGCCAAGGACTTGCCTGACTCTGACGTCGGCGTAAACTGCCACCCCACTGGACAGGGCCCCTTTTCCCTCTTAACGCCGGATACCACTTTCCTACTCTCCGGCCCCGGGCCCAAATCCCAAAAACAACAAGCCCTCAGGGTGGAGGAATCTCATGGTAGAACAACGTTGTCGCTTGCCTGGCTGGCAGGATTTGGTCATGTCTGCCGAGCAGGCTGCCGAGCTTATTCAGGACGGCATGATAGTGGGCATGAGCGGCTTTACCCGTGCCGGTGAAGCCAAGGCGGTACCCACGGCCCTGGCCCAGCGGGCCCATGAAAAACCCTTCTCCATCACCCTGATGACCGGCGCCTCCTTGGGCAACGATCTGGATGCCAAGCTCACCGAGGCCAAGGTACTGGCCCGGCGCATGCCCTTCCAGGTGGACAACACCTTGCGCAAGGCCATCAACGCCGGCGAAGTGATGTTCATCGACCAGCATCTGTCCGAGACGGTAGAGCTGCTGCGCAACAAGCAGCTGGGCAAGATGGACGTAGCGGTAATAGAAGCCTGCGCCATCACCGAAGAAGGGGGCATTGTGCCCACCACCTCGGTGGGTAACTCCGCCAGTTACGCCATTTTGGCCGACAAGGTGATCATCGAACTCAACCTGGCCAGCCCCGCCGGCCTCGAAGGGCTGCACGACATCTATATTCCCCAGATGCGCCCCAACCGCCAGCCCATTCCGGTGGTGGCCCCGGACAGCCGCATCGGCACCCCTTATATTCCTATCGATGCCAACAAAATCGCCGCCATCGTCATCACCGAAGGCAAGGACAGCCCGTCCAACGTGCTGCCGGCGGATGCTGAAACCCAGGCCATTGCCGACCACCTTATTCAGTTCTTTAAAGAAGAGATTGCCGCCGGGCGCCTCACCGAGTCTTTGCTGCCGCTGCAAGCCGGTATCGGCACCATGGCCAACGCGGTGATGGAAGGCCTGATTGAAGGCCCCTTCGATCGCCTGACCATGTATTCCGAGGTGCTACAGGACTCCACCTTTGATCTGCTCGACTCGGGCAAGCTGACCTTTGCCTCCGGCTCCTCCATTACCCTGTCGCCCAAGCGCAACGAGCAGGTGATGCGCGAGCTGGACAAGTACCGCAACCGTCTGATCCTGCGGCCCCAGGAGCTGTCCAACCACCCGGGCATAGTGCGCCGCCTCGGTATCATCGCCATCAATACCGCCCTGGAAGCGGATATCTACGGCAACGTCAACTCCACCCATGTCTGCGGTACCCGCATGATGAACGGCATCGGCGGCTCCGGGGACTTTGCCCGCAACAGCCAGCTGTCGATTTTCGTCACCAAGTCCATCGCCAAGGGTGGCGATATTTCCAGCTTCGTGCCCTTTGTCAGCCATGTTGACCACACCGAGCACGACGTAGACATCCTGGTCTCCGAGCAGGGCCTGGCCGACCTGCGTGGCCTGGCGCCCCGGGAGCGGGCCAGGGTCATTATCGACAACTGCGTGGCGCCTCTGTACCGCCCGGCCCTCAACCGCTACTTTGCCGAAGCCTGCGCCCGTGGCGGCCACACCCCTCATTGCCTGGAAAAGGCCTTGTCTTGGCACCAGGCCCTCAATACCGAAGGCAGCATGCGCAGCCTGCTGGCTGAATAAAGAAGAGGCGCCGCAAGGCGCCTTTTTTGTAGTTGCACTTGCGTGCACTGGCGCTAGAATGCAAAGGATACTGTTTTTTTATACAGGCTTGGTGTGCGCAAGATCATTCATGTGGACATGGACTGCTTCTTTGCCGCCGTGGAGATGCGGGACAACCCGGCCCTGCAATCGGTGCCCCTGGCCATTGGCGGCAGCAGTGACCGGCGTGGGGTGATCTCCACCTGTAATTACCAGGCCCGCAAGTTTGGGGTGCGCTCGGCTATGAGCACCCACAAGGCGCAGCTTCTGTGCCCGCAACTGGTGTTGCTACCGGGGCGGATGGGGGTCTACAAGGCGGTAAGCCAGCAAATCCGCGCCATTTTCGCCCGCTACAGCGACCGTATCGAACCCCTGTCCCTGGACGAAGCCTACCTGGACGTGACCGACAGCCCCCATTTCAAGGGCTCCGCCTCCCTTATCGCCGAAGCCATCCGTGCCGATATCTTTCGCGAGCTCAAGCTCACTGCCTCGGCCGGAGTGGCCCCCAACAAGTTCCTGGCCAAAATCGCCTCGGAGGAAAACAAGCCCGACGGCCTCTTTGTGCTGACTCCGGCGGCGGTGGCGGATTTTGTCAAAGAACTGCCGCTTCGCAAGATCCCCGGGGTCGGCCCGGCCACCGAATCAAGGCTGGCGGCCTTGGGGCTCTTTAGCTGCCAGGATGTACAACAAAAGGACGCCGCCTGGCTTTACGAGCGGTTGGGCAAATTCGGCGGCGCCCTCTATGAGCGGGCCTTTGGCCGGGACGACAGGCCGGTGGAAGCCAGCCGCGAGCGCAAATCGGTGGGGGTGGAGACCACTTTGCCCAAGGATCTGCTGGACCTAGAGCAGGTCAGGGAGGTGGCCGAACAGTTGCAACCTGAGCTGGCCCGCCGCCTTGGCGCGCGGGATATCGGCAAGTTGGGGGTCAAGCTCAAGTTCAACGATTTCACCCAGACCACCATGGAACACGGCAGCAGCGCCCTGGATCCCAGCCTGTTCGACGCCTTGCTGGCCGGTGCCTATGAGCGGGGCCAGGGCAGGGGGGTGCGGCTGGTAGGGCTGTTCGTGGGCCTGGCCGAGGCGCGCCAGGCCAGCCAACTGAAACTGCCTTTCTAGATACCGGCCCTTGCCTGGCCGACTCACCTCCTTATAATGAGAATAATTCGCACTTGGGGGTTCTATGTTGGGATTAGGGACAGGGATGCTGATGCTGGCCGCCTGGCGCTGGCGCCGTCACTTTTGGCTGACAGTGGTGCTGGTCGCCCTGGTGGTGGTGGCGGTGGGCCAAATGGCCCAGGACAGCGCCCAGTGGGTGATTGCCCTGAGCGGTGCCATGGCTGGAGCCTTGCTCTGGCCCTTGCTGTTGGGGAGCCGTGGCCGATGAAAGTGCGATTGGCGGTCAGCCTGGTGTTGGGAGGCCTTATTTCCCTGTCCCTGGCCATGAATTGGTTCCTGCTGATGCCCCTGGACAGCGGCAGCAAATTGGCCGGCATAGTGCTGGCGGCCATGCCCCTTTGGGCCATGGTGGTGATGTTTATGCTTTGCGACAGCCGCCGGTTGCGCCAGGGACTGCGATCCTGGGGCCTGGTACTGGTGGTGTCGGTGCTGGTCAATGGAGTGTTTTGGTGAAGCTGCAGCGGCGCGACTGGACTCGGGTCCACAACTGGCTGGGGGTACTGATCACCCCGCCCCTGGCGGTGATCGTCTTTACCGGCATAGTGCTTTTCTTCCATGACGCCCTCAACCAATGGGAGTTTGCCAGGGCGCCGCAGCTGAGCCTGGGCCAGGCCATGGACCAAGCCGCCCAGCGCCTGGAAGAGGACGGCACCCTGGTGGCAGGGGGCAACCTGAGTTTCTATCCGGCCGAAGGCCAGGGTTTTCCGCTGCTGGTATCGGCCGGCAAGGGATACCAGGCGGTACTGGCCGACGGCACCTTGGTGGCAGACGCCGTACACGGCAGCGCCGGCCGGGCCTTGCTGGAAGTGCACTATGCCCTGTCCCTGCCCATGGGCATTTACCTGGCGGGCCTGGTGGCGCTGTTGATGCTGGTGCTGCTGATGAACGGCCTGGTGGTTCATTGGCCCAACCTCAAGCGCCAATGGCAGCAGTACCGGGGGCAGTCCGGTAAGGACAGGTGGCTCGATTTGCACAAGCTGGTAGGGGTGGCGACCCTGCCTTATCTGCTGATGTATGCCCTTACCGGGGCAGCCTTCTGCCTGCTGGTGTTCTACCAGGCCCTGTTATTGCTAGGCCCCTACCAGGGGGACAGGAGCGCCATTCTGGCGGACATGGGTTTTCCCCAGGTACCCAAGGCCACGGGCCTGCCCCTGGCCCAGGGGCAATTGCCGCCCTCGATACTGCTGGCCCAAAGCCAGCAGCTGCTGGGGGCCCAGCCCAACCGGCTGACCATAGCCCCCTGGCAGGACCAGGCCCAGCAGGTTATCACCGCTGCCAGCCGGGGCCGCGAGCTGATAGAGAGCCAGGAGCTGCGCTTTGTGCCCGGTACCGATACCCCTCTGGAAAGCCTCACCCAGGACAACATGGGCCCGGCCCGGCTGGTCTTCGACAGCTTTACGGCCCTGCACTATGGCCATTTCGGCGGTCAGGCCATTCTCTGGCTGTTCAGCCTGTTGGGGCTGGGCACCCTGGCCATGCTCTTTGGTGGCGCCTTAAGGGCCCAAGGGCGGCTGGTGCCGGGCTCGGCCCTTTACCGCTGGAACCGCCAGGGCCTGGTGCTGGCAGGCAGCCTGCCCCTTGGCACTCTGGCCCTGTTGCTGGCCGGTCGTTACCTGCCCATGGACAGTGCCCTGCGTTACGGGGCCTTTCCCTGGATCTTCTGGATAGCCACCCTGGCCCCCGTGCTCTGGCCCCTGGCCAAAGGGCAGGGCCGTAAGCGGGTGGCCTGGCTCTGGTGGAGCAGCGGCCTCTTGGCCCTGGTGGCCATAGGTTCGTTGTTGCAAAAAGGCCTGCAAGGGCAGCTGGCCTGGCTGGTGGCCCTGGCGCTGGGCCTGGGGTTGCTGGCCTGGGGTGGCCTTAAGTTGACAGTCCGTAAGGTGGCCGTCACAAGACTGTGACTTGGTTGGCCCATCGCCCTGGCCTAGAATGGTGCCTTTGATGTCTGCAACAGGACCCTGCTATGGCCTTTGCCCAACCGCAACGTGAAACCGATCTCAAGGCCGCCATCGAGAGTGGCCAATATGATGCCCTTATTCTGATCCAAGGCCCCAAGGCCCAGCTGCCGGCCCCTGTGGCTGAGCTGCTGGCCGACTACGGGCGATTGGATGCCCGCCTGGCCGGCGGCTGCCTGTTGGTGCCCGGCCAAGGCCTGCCCGGCGGCCGCCTGGTGGCCAGTGCCACAGGCCCGCTGCTGCGCGACTACGACGACGTGCGCCGCTTCTACGACGCCGGTAAAAAAGCCGCTGTGCTGGCCCGCGACGCCGGCGTTACCCAGCCGCTGCTGCTGGTTGCCGGCGTGCCGGACGACGAGCGTTATGCCCAGGCCGAACTGGTGGCCCTGCTGGGCTTCTGGCAAGGGCTCTGGCAGCCCCTGGAAGCCCGCGAGGCCCTGGGCGAAGCCGAGGTTGAGCCGGTCTCCCTGGTGGGTGTGTTGTCCGAGTCCTTGGATCTGGACGCCGCCGCCGCCATCGAAGCGGGCCGCCGTGCCGGCCGCGATCTGTGCGGCACCGAGCCGGAGCGCATGGCGCCCCTGAAGTTTGCCGAATACTGCGAGAAGCTCTTTGCCGGCAGCCCGGTCAAGGTTTCCGTGCTCCGTGACACCGACACCCTCAAGCGCGACTACCCGCTGCTGATGGCGGTGGCCCGTGCCAGCCTGGTGGTGGAGCGCCACGTGCCCTGCGTTATCCGCCTGGAATACCAGGGGGAAGGGGAGATAGAGAAGACCCTGCTGTTTGCCGGCAAGGGCCTGACCTACGACACCGGCGGTGCCGATCTGAAAGTGGGTGGCCATATGGCCGGTATGAGCCGTGACAAAGGCGGCGCCGCTGCCGTGGCCGGCTTTATGAAGACCCTGGCCGAACTGCAGCCCAAGGGCCTCAAGGCCATCGCCGAAATTGGCGCGGTGCGCAACTCCATCGGGTCCGACAGCTTTGTGGCCGACGAGATCATCACCAGCCACGCCGGGGTGCGGGTGCGTATCGGTAACACCGACGCCGAAGGCCGCCTGGTGCTGGCCGATCTGCTGTCCCACCTGCGCGAAGACGCCAAGAACGCGGTGGAGCCGGAGATCTTCTCCATCGCCACCCTGACCGGCCATGCCGCCCGGGCCCTGGGCCCCTACACCGCCGTGGTGGAAAACGGCCCGGCCCGTCAGTTGCAGATCGGCCGTACCCTGGCCACCCTGGGTGACCAATACGGCGACCCGGCCGACATCTCCCGGGTACGCCGGGAAGACTACGCCTTTATCGCTCCCCGTACCCGTGCCGACGATGTGCTGAGCTGCAACAACGCCGGTTCCTCTGTCACTGCCCGTGGCCACCAGTTCCCCATGGCCTTCCTGGACCTGGCGGCAGGCCTGGACAAGCACGGCCTGGACAGCGACCAGCCTATCCCCTACGCCCACCTGGATATCGCCGGTAGCGGCGTTGAAGGTGGCGACTGGCAGCACGGTTCGCCTTCGGCGGCCCCGGTCATTACCCTGGCGGCCAGCTACCTGCTCTAAGCCTTTCAAGCCCACCTTCCGGTGGGCTTTTTACTGCGCGTAATTGTAATTAAATTACACTAATCGGCCATTAAAGCTGTTTTTAGGGTGCTTGTTTGTAATTTAATTACATTGCTGCCATACTGGCCCTGAGCTTAAAAAGCTCCTCGTGCTTACTCCAAGGATGGGGGAAGGTATCTCCAAGGAACCGAGATCAGGCGCCCGTCAGGGCAAGTGCCGAGAAGCCTGGATCACCACTTAGGAGCCTGTGATGAAGATCGTTTTTCCTTTTACCAACCCGGGTGTGTTTCCCTTCCATAAAGGCCAGCAGCAAAGCCTGCCGTTGTTCCTTTATCCCCAGAACTGGGCCAAGGCCCCGGTAAAGAAGCGCTGACAACATCCGAGAAAAGGGCCTAAAAGGCCCTTTTTTGTTGCCTGCCATGGACTTGTCTCATAGTCAACAGCCTGTCTTTAAAGTGTCACAAGACCGTCATATTGGGGTGTTTTAATCCGTGTCGACCTAAAGGGCCTTGAAGCCCCTCCATAAACTGGTTTTAGGATTTCGGCATGAACAAGTTGCTTAAAGGTGTAGTACTGAGCTGCGCTGTTATGGGTTCCGGCTCTGTGCTGGCTGACACTGTGATCAACGGTGCTGGTGCAACCTTCCCCTATCCCGTTTACGCCAAATGGGCCGAGCAATACAACAAGGAAACCGGTGTCAAATTGAACTACCAGGCCATCGGCTCTGGTGGTGGTATCAAGCAAATCATCGCCAACACCGTGGATTTCGGCGCCTCCGACGCCCCCCTGGACAAAGCCCAACTGGATAAAGAAGGCCTGGTGCAATTCCCGGCCGTGATGGGCTCCATTGTCGCCGTCATCAACGTCCCCGGCATCAAGCCCGGCGAGCTGAAACTGTCCGGCACCGTGCTGGCCGATATCTACCTGGGCAAAGTCAAATACTGGGACGACGCCGCCATCGCCGGCCTCAACCCTGGTGTCAAGCTGCCCCACAGCCCCATTTACGCCGTGCACCGCTCTGACGGTTCCGGTACCACCTACAACTTCACCGACTACCTGGCCCGCGTCTCCAGCGACTGGCAAGGCCAAGTGGGTGTTGGCAAAGAAGTGGCCTGGCCCAAAGACGCCCACCAGCTGGGTGGCAAGGGCAACGCCGGCGTTGCCAACTTCGTCAAGCGCACCAAGGGTGCTATCGGCTACGTTGAATTCGCCTACGCCAAGTCCAGCAACCTGACTTACACCCAGATGCAGAACAAGTCCGGTGCCTTCGTTGCGCCTACCATGGCTGCCTTCCAGGCTGCTGCTGCCAACGCCGACTGGGCCAATGCTCCTGGCTTCAAGCTGATGCTCAACGACCAGCCCGGTGCCACTTCCTGGCCCATGACTGCCGCCACCTTCATCCTGATGCACAAGGACCAGGCCAACGTCGACACCGCCAAAGAAGTGCTGAAGTTCTTCGAGTGGGGCTATGCCAAAGGTGACAACCTGGCCGCAGAGCTCGAGTACGTACCCATGCCGGACAACGTTGTGAAGATGGTGGAAACCATGTGGCACAGCGACATCAAGTCCAGCCAAGGTCAGGCCATTTATCAGTAAGTTACTGGCCATTAAACAGCCCCTGCCCAGCGCAGGGGCTGAGTCGTTTGTGGAAATGATGCGTTTTGACTATGAAAGCACTCATGCTTAGGGCTCTTCCCTGGGACGGGGACAACCTGTTCCGCCGGGCTTGCCTGGCCAGCGCCGGGCTGATCTCGGTGCTGATGTTTGCCATTCTGGTGTCCCTGGTGACCGGCGCCTGGCCGGCCCTGGAACAGTTCGGCCTGGGTTTCTTCGTCAGTGACGAGTGGAACCCCATCACCGAGCAATACGGGGCGGCCAATGCCCTCTATGGCACCCTGGTGTCTTCCCTTATCGCCGTACTGCTGGCCTTGCCGGTGGGGGTAGGGGTGGCTATCTTCCTGTCCGAACTCTGCCCCAAGTGGCTGTCCAAGCCCTTGTCCATCGCCATCGAGCTGCTGGCCGCCGTACCCAGCATCATCTACGGCATGTGGGGCCTGTTCGTTTTCGCCCCCTGGTTTGCCGACGGCTTCCAACTCTGGGCCGGTGAGAACCTGGCGGACCTGCCGGTGATTGGCAGCCTGTTCAGCGGCCCGCCCATGGGCGTGGGCCTGCTCACCTCCGGCATCATCCTGGCCTTTATGATCCTGCCGATCCTCACTTCTCTTATTAAAGAAGCCCTGAGTACAGTGCCCAATGTGCTGCGCGAAGCCACTTACGGCATAGGGGCCACCCAGTTCGAAGTGATCGCCAAGGTGCTGCTGCCGGCCATCAAAGGTCCCATCTTCGGCGCCCTGATCCTGGCCCTGGGCCGCGCCCTGGGCGAAACCATGGCCATCACCTTCGTAATAGGCGGTGCCCAAAGCATGGAAATGAGCCTGTTCATGCCGGCCACCTCCATCTCCGCCACCATAGCCGAGCAGTTCAACGAAGCCACCGGTGAACTCCATGTGGCGTCCCTGATTGGCCTTGGCCTGGTGCTCTTTATGATCACCTTCGTGGTGATGGGCACGGCACGGGTACTGCTGCGGAGGAAAGCCCAATGATCGCGACCCGTAAGGTCAAAAACCTGGTGTTCAAGGGCCTGTGCCTGGGCGCCACCCTGCTGGGGCTGGGCATACTGGTATTGATCCTGTTCACCCTGCTGCAAAAGGGCCTGGCCGGCCTGCATTGGAGCCTCTTTACCGAGAGCACCCCGGGGCCGGATGGTGAGGGTGGCCTGGCCAACGCCATAGTCGGCAGCCTGATGATGACCGGCCTTGGCATCCTGATGGCCGCCCCTGTCGGCGTATTGGCCGGCACCTGGCTGGCCGAGTACGGTCAGGATTCCAAGACCGCCGACAGCATCCGTTTCCTCAACGGCATGCTGATGAGCGCCCCTTCCATCCTTATCGGTCTGTTCGTCTACCAGATGATGGTGGTGTCCATGGGCCACTTCTCCGGTTGGGCAGGCGCCGTGGCCCTGGCCATCATCGCCTTGCCGGTGATCATTTCCACCACCGAAGAGATGCTCAAGCTGGTGCCCCGCAACCTGCGTGAAGCCGGCGCCGGCCTGGGCACGCCTCGCTGGAAGGTGACCGTCAAGCTCAGCTACAAGGCGGTGGGTACCGGTATCATCACCGGTATTCTGCTGTCGGTGGCACGCATCAGCGGCGAAACGGCGCCGCTGCTGTTCACCGCCCTCAACTCCAGCTTTATGACTACCAATCCCAATGAGCCCATGGCCAACCTGCCGGTAACCATCTACCAGTTCGCCATGAGCCCTTCTGAATCCTGGAACCAACTGGCCTGGTCCGGCGCCTTGCTGATCACCATGGCCATACTGTTCCTCAATGTCTTGTCCCGGGTACTGCCCCAGCTGAAAAAACGGAGATCCTGATGAGCCAGGTCGCCATGATCCAAGATTACCAAGCCTCTCCCCTGGTACACCGCATGGATGTGCGGGGGCTCAACTTCTTTTATGGCAAGGACAAG
Organism: Gallaecimonas xiamenensis 3-C-1; assembly: GCF_000299915.1. NCBI lineage: Bacteria > Pseudomonadati > Pseudomonadota > Gammaproteobacteria > Enterobacterales > Gallaecimonadaceae > Gallaecimonas > Gallaecimonas xiamenensis. The sequence continues at coordinate 23,725 of NZ_AMRI01000023.1, read as the reverse complement.
CAGGCCCTGTTCGACGTGACATTGCCGGTTTACCTGAACCGGGTCACCGCCATGATAGGGCCGTCCGGCTGCGGTAAGTCCACCCTGCTGCGCTGCCTCAACCGCATCTATGAGCTCTATCCCGGCCAGCGCGCCGAGGGTGAAGTGCTGCTGGACGGCAACTGCGTGCTGACCAACAAGGTGGACTTGAACGACCTGCGGGCCAAGGTGGGCATGGTCTTCCAAAAGCCCACCCCTTTCCCCATGAGCATCTACGACAACATCGCCTTTGGCATCAAGCTCTACGAGAAGCTCAACAAAAAGGCCATGGACCAGCGGGTGCAAGAGGCCCTGGAGCAGGCCCAGCTGTGGAACGAGGTCAAAGACAAGCTGCACAGCGACGCGGCCGGCCTGTCCGGCGGCCAGCAGCAGCGCCTCTGTATCGCCCGCACCATAGCCCTCAAGCCGGAAGTGATCCTGATGGACGAGCCCACTTCGGCCCTGGACCCCATCGCTACCCAGGGTATCGAGGAGCTGATCATGGAGCTGCGCCAGCACTACACCATCGTCATCGTTACCCACAACATGCAGCAGGCCCAGCGGATCTCCGACTACACCGCCTTCATGTACCTGGGGGAACTGGTGGAGTTCGGGGAAACCGAGCAGGTGTTCAACCAGCCGGTTCACCAGCGCACCAAGGATTATGTGAAGGGAACATTCGGTTAACCCGAAGGGCCGCGTAAGCGGCCCTTTTTATTAGCACTTTACGGCAGAGCGGATTCCGGTAACATTTCACTAACCAAAAGCCCGTCCGGAACGGCCGTGCCGCGCCTTGCAAAACGTTTGCCTTGCTTGGATAATCGCGCGCCATTCCCCTTCGCTGAGTGGCTCGCCATGCTCGAAAAACTGTTCAAACTGTCTGAACTGGGCACCAATCCCAGGCAGGAAGTGATCGCCGGTATCACCACCTTCCTGACCATGGCCTACATCATCTTTGTTAACCCTTCCGTGCTGGCCAAGACCGGCATGGACCACGGTGCCATCTTTGTGGCCACCTGTCTGGCGGCGGCCTTTGGCTGCTTCGTCATGGGTTTTCTGGCCAACTACCCCATCGCCCTGGCGCCCGGCATGGGCCTCAACGCCTTCTTTACCTATACAGTGGTCCTGCACGACGGCTACAGCTGGGAAGCGGCCCTGGGCGCCGTGTTCTTCAGCGGCTGTATCTTCGTGCTGCTGTCGTTGTTCAAAATTCGTGAGTGGATCATCAACTCCATTCCCGGCGCCCTGAAAGTGGGCATTGCCGCCGGTATCGGCATCTTCCTGGCCCTTATCGGCCTGACCAACGCCGGTGTGGTGGTGGACAACCCCGACACCTTGGTGAGCATGGGCAACCTGGGTAACCCGGCGGTGCTGTTGGCTATCCTCGGCTTTTTCCTGATCGTGGCCCTGGAAGCGTGCCGGGTGAAAGGGGGCGTGATGATCGCCATCCTGCTGATCACCGCGCTGGGTGTGGTCGCCGGCCTGACCGAGTACAAAGGCATTGTTTCGGCGCCGCCATCCCTGCTCCCGACCTTTGCCAAGATGGACTTGGCCGGTGCCTTCAGCATCAGCATGCTGTCGGTGATTTTTGCCTTCCTGTTCGTGGACCTGTTCGACACCTCCGGCACCCTGCTGGCGGTGGCCCAGAAGGCCGACCTGCTGGACAAGAAGGGCAACCTGCCGCGCCTGTCCAAGGCCCTGCTGGCTGACTCCACCGCCACCATAGTGGGCGCCACCCTGGGTACCTCCACCACCACCTCCTATGTGGAAAGCACCGCCGGTGTCGCCGCCGGTGGCCGCAGCGGCCTGACCGCCGTTACCGTCGGCGTGCTGTTCTTGGCAGCCTTGTTCTTTTCGCCCCTGGCGGGCATGGTGCAAGGCTATGCCACCGCCGGCGCCCTGGTGTACGTCGCGGTGCTGATGCTCACCAGCCTGCGCCATCTGGCCTGGGACGACATCACCGAAACGGTGCCGGCAGCCGTGGTGCTGATCATGATGCCTTTGACCTATTCCATCGCGACCGGTATCGCCTGCGGCTTTATCAGCTACGCCCTGGTCAAGGCCCTGGCCGGCCGTTTCAAGGAAATCAGCCCCGCCGTCTGGGTACTGGCGGTGCTTTTTGTACTGAAATTTGCGTTTGCAGGATGATGCTATGACGAAGAAATACTTGGTCACCTGGGAAGCCTTTCACCAAGCCGCCCGCGAACTGGCGGCCCGCCAACTGCCTGCAGAGCAGTGGAAGGGCATAGTGGCGGTTACCCGTGGCGGCATGGCGCCGGCCTTGGTACTGGCCCGCGAGCTGGGGATCCACAGCCTGGACACTGTGTGCATCTCTTCCTACGACCATGACCACCAGCGTGGCCTGAACATCATCAAGCCCGCCAGCGATCTGGTTGGGGACGGCGAAGGCTGGCTGATCGTCGACGACCTGGTGGACAGCGGCGCCACCGCCAAGGCCCTGCGGGAGATGTATCCCAAGGCCAAGCTGGTGGCGGTATTCGCCAAGCCCGCCGGCAAGCCGTTGGTGGACGAATACGTTATCGATATCGCCCAGGACACCTGGATAGAGCAGCCCTGGGACATGGGCCCCGCCTTCCAGCCGCCCCTGTCCGGGCGCGACTGATAAAAAACCGGCCAAAGGGCCGGTTTTTTCATGCCTTACCAGTGATGTATGGGCCAGCCCCGCACCTCGGCAATGGCTGCCAGGCGCGGGTCAGGGGTTACCGCATGGGCCTGGTCGGCCAGGCTCAGCAGGGCCAGGTCATTGATGGAGTCGGAATAGGCACTGAGATGCACCGGCTTGGCGCCCAGGTGCGCCGCCAGGCGCCAGGCCTTGCCCTGGCCCAGGTTGGGTATGCCCTGGGGGCGGCCGGTAAAATGCCCCTGGTTCACCTCCAGATCGGTGGCCAGATAGTCATCCAGCCCCAGCAGGCGGCAGATGCCGCCGACGATGGGGGCTATGGTGGCGGAAGAGACAATCACCCTGTCTCCCTGGTCCTGGTGGCGGCGCAGGGCGTCCATGGCCTGGGGGCGCAGGTGGGGCAACACCCTGGCCTTGGCAAAGTCTGCCACCCAGCCGGCCACAGTTGCTTCGGCCTTATTGGCCAGGGGGGAGACGATAAAGTCCAGGTACTGTGCCACCGGCAAGCGCCCCTCGCCGTAGAGGCGGTGCCAATGGGCCAGTTGGCCGTGCAAGTCGTCGATGGGCCACAGGCCTTGTTCATGGGCCCAAAGGCCGAAGCCGTTGGCGCTGTCGGTGTTGATCAGGGTGTGGTCGAGGTCGAACACCGCGACCTTCGGGGCTGCCGTCATGCAACTGCTCCAGGCATGGGGGAGGGGGCATGATAACAAAAAGGCCGGCCCTGGGGCCGGCCTTTACCGTAGGGGCGCGCTTAGCCGAAGGTCTTGGCCAGGCCGTCGATACGGGCGGTGTTCTGGTTGAGCAGCAGGCCGCTCTGTTCCAACTCGTCCATGGCGTGGGAGGTGCTCTCGGCCAGTTCCTTGAGGCGCACTATGTTGTCGTTCACCTCGGTGGCCACGGCGCCCTGTTCCTCGGCGGCGGTGGCGATCTGTGCCGCCAGGTCGTTGATCTCCGCCACCCGTTTGAAGATGTCGTCGAGGATGGTGGTCACTTCCTGGGTGCCGTCCACGCAGCTCTGGGCGTGCTCACGGTTGCGCTCCATCAGATCGCGCCAGGAGTCGAGCATACGGCGCATGCCGGTCAGGCTGTCGCGGATATCACCGGCCGATTGCTGGGTGCGGGATGACAGGGCACGGACTTCGTCGGCCACCACCGCAAAGCCCCGGCCATGTTCGCCGGCGCGGGCCGCTTCGATGGCGGCGTTAAGGGCCAGCAGGTTGGTCTGGTCGGCAATGCCCTCAATCTCGCCCATGATGCTGGTGACCTTTTCGGTCTCCTTTTGCAGGGCCAGGGCGGCACGGGCCGACTCTTCCACGTCGTCCTGTAGCTTGTTGATGCGGTTGGACGAGCTTTTCAGGGCGGTGCGGGCATGGTGGCACTGCTGGTGGGTGTCGCGCACTTCGTCAGAGGTGTTCTGGCTGGAGCGGGCGATCTCCTGGATGGTGGCGGTCAGCTGGTTGATGGCCACCGCCATCTTGTTGGCCTCGTCCTCCTGGGAGCGCACTTCCTGGCGGGTGTGGGTGACGTTGTGCACCAGGTTGTCGGACACCTCGGTCAGGGAATGGGTGGCGTCCTTGGTACGGCCCAGCATGGCGGCGTTGCGGGACCAGTTCATCATGGCGTCAAAGCGCATGCCGGCACCGAAGCCGTTGCCCACGTAAATGGCTTGGGACAGGGGCAGATCGTGGTAGCTGCTGGCCTTTTCGTCCAGCACCCACAAGGGGCGCAGCCAGGCGAAGATGCCAAGGGCCGCCACCAGGCCACCTATGCCGAAGGCCAGGGCGGCGCCCCAGCCCAGGGTCAGCAGGGTGATCAGGCCCAGTAGGGCCACCGGCAGGCCGCCAAAGACAAAGCCGCGCATGTCCACGCGTTTTTTGACCTTGGCACCCTGGTTGAGGTTGTTGTAGGCCGCTTGGGCTTTTTCGATGAGATGGCGGCTGGGGCGGCGGCGTACCGACTGGTAGCCCACGCATTGGTTGCCTTCCATGATGGGGGTGACGTAGGCGTCGACCCAGTAATAGCGGCCGTCCTTGCAGCGGTTTTTCACCACGCCGCGCCAGGGGCGGCCGTCTTTGAGCTTGCCCCACATGTCGGCAAAGGCCAGCGGCGGCATGTCGGGGTGGCGCACCATATTATGGGGCTGGCCCAGCAGTTCGCTCTCATGGAAACCCGACACCCGGATAAAGGTGTCGTTGGCATAAGTGATAATACCGCGAAGATCCGTGGTGGAGACCAGCTCCTCTCCTTCGGTGAAGGTTACTTCCGAATCCACAACAGGAAGATTCTTGCGCATCTGTATTTCTCTTCCCAACAAAGTCCCTGCGCCTGTATCGGCCACAAGGGTCAGGACTTTAAGTTATTGAACGTTTTATGAATGGCTACTCTATCGCCTTTCCCTTTCCAGGTCTGCAACTGGATCAAACATTGGTCGCAGACGAACAGCAATTGATAAAAGATCTCATTTGATAACGAATCTCATTTGTGTATAGTGCCGGGCCATTGTTGAGTCGCCGTTGTGGGTCATGGACATGTACGTAAGAAGAGGTTGCTTGTTGTTGCCGCTGTTGTTGGCGGCTTGTGGTGGGGGCTCGGGCGAGGAAAGCCTGTCCGAGCAGGAGATGGCGGTGGTGCTGGACGAGGACAGCCTGTGGCAGCAAAGGTTGGCCGGTAGCAGTGTCAGCCTGCTCGAAGTCCCCAGCCATGGCACCCTGAGCATCAATGGCGCCATGGATGCCAGTTACCAGCCCCAGGCCAACTACTTCGGGCCAGACCGGGCTCTGCTGGAAACCCGCGACGGCAACATAGTGACCCGCCTGACTTTGGTGTTCACGGTCAATCCGGTGAACGACGCGCCGGTGGTGGAGCCGGTAGCCCTGCTTGAGGCCACGGGGGACTACAGCTACCAAGGCCAGGTATTGGCCAGTGACGTGGACGGCGACCCGCTGACCTTCAGCCTGGTCAGGGCGCCGGATACTGGCACCCTGCTGCTGTCGTCCGACGGACATTTTAGCTACCAGTTGGACGGCCTGGCCCTGCCGGACCAGGACATGGTGGTGGCGGTAAGCGACGGCCAGACCCAGGTGCAGGCCACCGTCGCCTTCAAGGCCAGCTACCAGACCAACGAAGAGAAGGCCGCTTACTACTATCGCTGGCCGGGTAGCTACCTGATACAGGCGGGCCAGGTGGCCGACAGCCTGGTCTCGGACGACCAGCGTGCCCCGGTGCTGCTGGCCCTGGCGGTGGGTTATGCCCAGGCCAACCTGGACACCGAGGTGACCCGGATCCTGGACCAGCAGATCCAGGGGCAAGAGGCCAGGGCCAAGGCCTACTGGCAGGTAGCCCAGACCTACCTGGACATGGGCCTGACCGAAAAGGGCCGCCAGGCCGCCCTGACCAGTGCCAGCCTCTATAACCGTTTCGTGGCGGACAACGGCCTGGATAACCTGGTCACGGGGGACGCCGACTTCTTTCGTAATATCAGCCGCCGCCTGAGCCAGGAGGGCCTGTTCCAGGACGCTGCCCAGGTCCAGCAGATAGTGCAGCTCTATTTCGACGCCCTGGTCAGCCAAGGCTACAGCACCACCCTGGGTAAGCTGCTCACCTCAAAGCACAACGACGCCATGGCCATGGTGCTGGAGGCGCTCAAGGACCCCAGTCTCCATGACACCGCTGTTGCCAGCGCCGACGAGTTGGCGCAGATGGCCCTGGCCATGCCGGCCGACAAGCGGGGCTCTTACGGCGTTTCCCTGACCTACCTGAGTTACGCCATCAAGGACATGCTGCTGCTGGGCGCCGAGGACAAGGGCAAGGATTACCTGGCCGACATGGTCTCCTATTTCCAGGCCGCCGATTATGACCAGGTCCATGTCCGCGCCGTGAGAGCCGGCAGCGAACTTAACTGGGCCAATTACAGCCTGGGGCTGGCCAGGGCGGCCGGCTTCTTTGCCTACCTTTACCCGGGCCAGGACAATGTGCCCTTGTTAGCCCTTCAGGCCGTGGCGGACAAGCGGGTGGGTGACGCCGAGGAAGCCATCGTCAGCTACCAGGCCAGGCGCCTGGCGCTGAGTGGGGACGCCGCTGGCGCCGCCGCCCTGCTGGCCGGCACCGACAATGCCCTGTGGGAGAGGGTGCGGGATCTGGCTTATCCCCTGGACAACGCCAAAGACGGCCTGGCCCAGTGGCTCTGGGCCCTGGGGGACGAAGAGGGTGCCATGACGGTGGTGGACGCCAAGCTGGCGTTGATCTTTTCCGACCAATACCTAGAGACCTACGCCTCCCCGGCCTATGTGATGAACGGCTACGGCAACAGGGGGCTCATCCGTTTCCTGATGGACATAGGCCAGCAGCAAAAGGCCCTGGACGTTGCCCAGCGCTCCCAAGCCTTTGTCACCGAGCATTACAGCCAGGTCACCACTCTGACCCTTATCGGCTATTACCGGGACCTGGCCAACCTCTGGCACCTGGCCGGGGGCCACAGCCAGGCGGCCGCCCTTATCAAGGAACAATTAGTGCCGCAGCTTGCCCGGCTCGACTCGCCCCTGGAGCAGGCCAACCAGCGCCTGGACGCCGCCAGGCTGCTGGCCAATGCCGGGGATTTTGACGCCGCCCTGGAGCAACTGGCCCTGGGTGCCGGTTACTGGCTGGCCGACGACAGCCAGGCCGATGTTGGTGAAGAGGCCCTGGCGGCCCTGCTGGCCAACACATCGGGCCTGCTCACCTTTAACGCTGCCAACCCCAGCAAAGCCTTTGCCGACAACCGCGAAGTAGACGGCGCCGATACCGGCAACTACCTGCTGATGGGGGCCATCAAGCGCTCGGCCGCCAGCAACGGCGGCTACGGCCTGCACTACAGCGCCGCCTACCAGCTGCTGGCCGAGCTGCTAGCGCGTATCGACCAGCAGGCCCAGCTATTGCCTGACGTCAGCCAGCAGGCCCTTAACCCCGAACTCAGCCGGCAATTGGCGGCCCTGGGGCAATGGCAGCAAGCCCTGGTGGTGGCCAAGCGGCCGGTCAACCTGGCGGTGAGCAGCCAGAGCATGCTGGCCATCGCCGCCATGGAAAGGGCCCTGACCGACGACTTTACCGGTACCGCCGTGGCCACGGTCGACACCGACCATGACGGCCAGCCCAACTTCTTTGCCATCGACGCCAGCAGCGAAGCCATTGCCGCCTCTGGCCTGGTAGCCGACCAGGACGCCGACAACGACGGTATCCCCGACCAAGACGATCTCAGTCCGCTGGGGAACCAATAATGCTGTCATTGTTGTTGCTGGCCCTGGCGGCCGGCCCCCAGCAAGGTGCCGAAGAAGAAGCCTGCCCTGATAAAGCCGCCAAGGCCCAGTCCGCCAAGTGCCGCCCCGCCGACGAGCATGTGGAGGTCACCGGCCGCTACATAGGCCCCGAGTCCATCGAAGCCATAGGCCGTTACACCCTGTCCCGTGACTTTCTGGATAGCAGTGCCCTGGGCAACGGCAATATCACCGACCAGTTGGCCATTTTGCCTGGGGTGCAGCTGTCCGAGAACAGCCTGGACGTGAGCAACCTGGCCGAGCTGAAACCGGCGCTGCTCACCATCTCCGGGGGCCAGCCCTGGCAGACCGGCTTTTTCCTCGACGGCCTCAACTTCAACTCGCGCCTGGACCCGGCCGCCACCGGCGTGGCGGCGGCCAATATCAACCAGGTGCAGGGCCACCCCCAGGGGCTCTTTATCAACCAGGCCATCGTCGATTCGGTCACGGTGTTCGACAACAACATCCCGGCCGAATACGGCAACTTCTCCGGCGGGGTGGTGGACGCCAAGACCCGTGACCCAAGGCAGAGCCCTGCCTTCAGTTTCCAATACCGGGGCACCCGCAGCGACTGGGGCCAGTACCGGGTGTTTGAACAAGAACAGCTTCAAGAAGACGATCTGGGCCTGGACGACGGCAGCGACAACGAACTGCGGGCGCCGGTGTTCGAGAAGGACCAGCTCAATATGAGCGCCAGCCGCCAGATGGGGGACCACAGCCTGCTGTTTTCGGCCAGTGCCACCCGTTCCCGTATCTCCGAGCTGTCTTTCAACCAGCCCAAGGTGGCCAAGCGCCGCAGCAGCAACTTCCTGCTCAAATACGGCTACCAGGGCTGGCTTGACGAGCTGAACCTGACCGCTGTCTACGCTCCCTATCGCTCCGAGCAGTTCGTCAAAGACACCAAAGACAGCGACTTTACCCTGGACGGCGGTGGCGGCAGCCTGAGCCTGGAGGCGGCCCAGGCCCTGGGCCCCTGGTATTGGCGGGGCAAGGCCTCTGGCCATTACAGTCAAAGCAGCAGGGAGGCGCCTCAGGCCTACCTGCCCTGGCTGCGGGCGCCGGGCAAGGCCTGGGGCCTTAACAGCGGCGACATTCCCCTGTCCAAGGAAGGGGGCTTTGGCAGCCTGGAAAACCGCCAACTGGGCTTTCGCTTAGACCAAAGCCTGGCCCGCAGCTTCAGCGCCCTGGGGGCCGACCACCAGTTCAAACTGGGTTACCAGTTGGAACACCAAGCCCTGGAGCGGGACCGCCACCAGCCGGCCTACACCTACAACAGCCCGGTAAGGGACGCCGATATCATCTGTAACGGCCAGACCCTGGACTGCGTGGAGCAGGCCTACCACAGGCCCCTGGTGGAATTGGAGGCAGAGCTGGGCGAACCTTTGGACCTTCTTAACCCCGAGCATTTTGCCCTCTACAGCGCCAACGTTGCCATGCGTGGCCAGTACTTCCAGATGCGCCGCCTCTACCCAGAAGAGCATATCCAGGTGCAGTTGCTGACCCAAGGCCTGTACCTGCAGGACGACATGGCCTGGCAACGCTTCGGCCTCAATTTGGGGCTTCGCCTCGACCATGACGACGTCCTGAAAAACCTCAACCTGGCGCCGCGCCTGCAACTGAGTTACGACCTGCTGGGGGACGGCGACACCCTGCTGCTGGCCGGCCTCAACCGCTACTACGACGCCAATTTGCTGACCTACAAGATCCGCGAAGCCCAGGTGCCCTACGTGGTGCAGTACAGACCCATAGTCGACGGCGCCGTGCAAAGCTGGATGACCTCCGGCGGCGCCAGCCGTTTTCGCTACCGCTACCAGGATCTGGACACCCCCTACAGCGACGAGCTGGTGCTGGGCCTCAAGCAGGCCCTGTGGGGCGGGGTGCTGTCCCTTAAAGGGGTGTGGCGTAAAGGCAAGGACCAGATAGCCCAGGGTGAGTCAGAGCTGCTCAACGGCTACACCTATGTCCAGCAGATCAACCAGGGTGAGAACGAGCACCAGAGGGTCAGCCTGTCATGGACCGGCACCCTGGGCCGCCACAGCCTGTGGATCAACGGCAGTTACACCGAGAACACCCTGAGCACCGACTCTTACGACGGTACCGTCGACAACACCCCGGAGGACGAGATCGTCTTCTTGCAATCGGGGCAGGACTACCAGTTGGTATCCCTTGGGGACCTCAACCGTTACGCCACCGATTTCAGCCGCCCGGTGACCGTCAACGCCGGCCTGGTATCCCAGTGGACCCGCAGTCTGACCACCTCCCTTAGCGCCGGCTGGCGGGGCAGCTACGACACAGTGGTGGACACCGGCCAGGAAAGGGCCAGCGACCGCCTGTTGCAGGTCTGCCCCGAATGCCAGGTAAGCAATATCTACTATCCGGTGTACCGCAAGGTCCGACTCAAGGGCCGGGTGCTGCTGGACGGCGCCATTCGCTGGCAGATGCCCCTGGTAGGGCAGCACAGCCTGGAGTGCAAGCTGGAGATCAACAACCTCCTTAACAGCCGCACCAACCTGGTGGCCGACGGCGTCTCCGGTATCGAGACCGGCCGCCAGTTCTGGCTGGGCCTGGGGTATAGCTTCCCATGAGGTGGTGTATCGGTTGGCTGCTGTGGTTGCCGGGCCTGGCCCAGGCGCTGCCCCTGGTTTGGCAATGTTCTTTGGGGGGCCACTGCGTGCCGGAAGACGGCCTGGTCCTTGGCAGCCGTTACCAGCAAAGCCCGGCCAGCTGGCCGCTGCGGGCCGGTGGGCAAGAGCTGGCGGCGCTGCCGGCCAAACCGGCCTTTGGCGCCGTCGCGGCCCTGGGCCAAGCGCTGTTCTTTGACCCGCGCCTGTCGGCGGACGGCAGCCTGAGCTGTGCCAGTTGCCACCAGCCCGAGGCTGCCTTTGCCGACGCCAGGCGGGTATCGGTGGGGGTCGGCGGCGCCCTGGGTCAGCGCAATGCCCCTTCGGTGCTGCACGGAGATCTCTGGCCGGCCCTGTTCTGGGACGGTAGGGCCAAGGATCTGGCCAGCCAGGCCAAAGATCCCCTGACCAACCCCATAGAGATGGCCAGCAGCCCGGAGCAGGCGGTCAGCCTGGTGGCGGGGGACCCGGCCTACCGGTTTTTATGGCAGCAGGCCTATGGCGACCAGGCCCCGGCCTGGCCGGGCCTGGCAGGCGCTCTTGCCGCCTACCAGGGTGGGCTTGCGGGGCCCTGGTCGGCCTATGAACTCTTTATGCAAGGGGTGGCCCTTAACAGCGAATGGCTGACCAGCAACAGCCTTACCGACCAGGAACTGCAGGGGCTGCACCTTTTTCGCACCAAGGCCGGTTGTATCCGCTGCCACGGCGGCCCCTTGCTCAGCGACGGCGACTTCCATGTCACCGGCCTTAGCTTTTACCAGCGGCCCTTTGAAGATCAGGGCCGTTACCTGGTGACGGGGAAAGGGGCGGACATGGGCGCTTTTCGCACCGCCAGCCTTCGCCACCTTAAGCACAGCGGGCCCTGGATGCACAACGGCCTCTTTACCGACCTGCGCGGCATAATCCGTTTTTACAGCCATGGGGGGGCCAGGCCCAAGCCCAGGCGGGAACAGCGGTTGGACCCGCTGCTCCCGGTGACCAGCAGCGAGCTGGTGCCCTTTAGGCTCAGCCGTCAGGAAGAAGAGGCGTTGCTGGCCTTTTTGCAGGCGCTTTAACGGTCGTTGAGTTCGTCCCAGCGCCAGTACTTGGCGGCTCCTATGGTGGCTTGCAGGGCGATGCCGGACTCGGTGAGCTGGTAGGTGGTTACGTCCAGGTCCACCGACTGGTTGGCGGCCAGCTCGCCGCCGCTGTCGTTGGCCTTGGCGGTGGCTTCGGCCTGGGCGCCGGCATCCCAGCCCTGGTCGCGAAAGCGCTCAAAGTCCTGCTGGTGCTTGAAGATAACCACTTCCTGGTAGTCCTTGACCCCCAGGCCAAAGCCGATGCCGCCACCGCCCATGCGCATATAGGTATGGCGGCCGCCCTGGTCGGTCAGCACCCCGTAACCACCGGAGGTGGACAGCAGGATGACGTTCTGGTTGGCCAGATCAAAGACACCGTAGCCGTAGGCGCTGGCGATTTGACTGCGGGCCTTGGGGTGTTTGGCGTAAAGGCGGGCCAGGGTTTGCTGTTCCATGGTCAGTACCGCCTGGCGCTTTTGCGCCGGGGTGTCGCCGGTGCTGGTGCAGGCAGCCAGCAGCAAGGCCAGGCTCAGGCCGGCCAGGGTTTTGGCAGGTGACATGAGGTATTCTCCGCTATGGGCCTGTCCTCCACTATAGGCGGGCCGCCTGAACCCTGGGCAAAGGGCAGGGCCGCCAGGGGCTTAAGCCCGGGCCCTGTTCAGCCGGCGGCCAGGCAATAAAAAAGCGCCCCTAGGGGCGCTTTTTTTTCAGGGGATACCTTAGAACACCAGGTGCGCCACGCCAGCTATCACCGGCAGGGTGACCAGGGTGCGCAGGATGAAGATCACGAACAGCTCGATGAAGTTGACCGGAATGCGGCTGCCCAGCAGCAGGGCGCCCACTTCCGACAGGTAAATCAGCTGGGTGACCGACATGGCCGCCACCACGAAGCGGGTCATGTCGTTTTCCACGCCGGTGATCAGCACAGAGGGGATAAACATGTCGGCAAAGCCCACCATCACCGTCTTGGAGGCGGCCACGGCTTCGGGTATGCCCAGCAGTTCCAAGTAGGGCACAAAGGGTTTGCCCAGCCAGCCGAAGATGGGGGTGTGCTCGGCAATCAGCAGCGCCACAGTGCCCACCGCCATCACCACCGGCAGTACCCCCAGCAGCATGTCGATGGCGTTTTTCACGCCGTCGGCCAGGGGTTTTTTCAGGGTGTCGATGCTGTTGGCGCGGTGCAGGGCCCGTTCCAGACCGAAGCTCAGTACCCCGTGGTGGCTGGGAATGCTCTCTTCTTCGCCGGTGCGCTGGCGGCCGTCGATAAAGTGGTCTTTCTTCCAGCGCAGGGGCGGCAGCCGGGGAACGATAATGGCGGCCACAATGCCGGCCAGGCAGATGGCACCGTAGAAGGGCAGGAAGTAGCTTTCCAGTTTGACCTGGGCCAGCACCACCAGGGAGAAGGTGATGGACACCGCCGAGAAGGTGGTACCTATGATGGCCGCTTCGCGCTGGGTGTAAAAGCCCCCTTCGAACTGCTTGCCGGTCAACAAAATGCCCACCGAGCCGTCTCCCAGCCAGGAGGCAAAGCAGTCCACGGCGCTGCGCCCGGGCAGCTTGAACACCGGGCGCATCACCTTGGTCATCAGGGTGCCCACGAATTCCAGCAGGCCAAAATCCAGCAGCAGCGGCAGCAACAGGCCGGCAAAGATAAAGACCGAGAGCAGGGTCGGCAGCAGGTCGGAAAACACCAGGCCGCCGGTGTTTTCGTCCAGCAGGGCGGCCGGGCCCTTTTGTGAATAAATCAGCACGGCAAAGGCGGCGCCAAGCACCCGGATCAGCACCCAGATCCAGTTGGGGCAGAACAGGCCTTTGAGGAAGGGGCTGGCCATGACCTTGGCCGGGCGCAGCAGGCTACAGGCCAGGGTCAGCAGGGCCGACAGGCTGATGATGCCGGTCAGCAGCTCGGGCATGATGTCCAGCAACAGCGCCTTGAAGCTCTTGGCCACCACGGCGATGGCGATGGTGATGTCCCCTTGGTAGCTCAGCGGTGTCATGAAAAGGCTGATGCCGATCAGGGAAGGGATCAGGAACATCAAATAGTTACGAAGCCGAGAGCGCTGCGGGCTGTTTTGGGCGTCGGTCATGGCGTTATCCATGGAGAGCGTACTTCCTTCCGGGCCCCACTGGCGGGGGCTTACAAAAGGCGGAAGTGAAACACGCCAGGGCCCGCCGGTAAAGAGCAGGGCGCAGGGACTGGGCCGGGGATCGCAAATTTCAGCCCCAAAGGGCGGCAAAGCGTGCAAGCAGGCATTGCTGGCTTTCGGCAACGTGCATGGTTATGCAATCAAGAGGACAGACCGCCTGGCACTGGGGAGCCGGGTAATGGCCCAGGCATTCGGTGCAGCGGTTCGGGTCTATTTGGTAGATGTCCGGCCCAAGGCTGATGGCGCCGTTGGGGCATTCTGGCTCGCACATCTCGCAGTTGATGCACTGCTGGGTGATCGCCAGGCTCATGGTCCCAGCCGCACCAGCAGCCCCATATGGCCGTCGCAGCCCTCGGGTGCCGTTATCTGTACCTGGTGGCCGTCGCCTGGGGCCACTTGGACGGGCTGGCCCCTGTGGTCCCACAGCCCGTCCAGTACCAGGTGGTGGTTGCCCAAGGGGGTAACCAGCAGCAGCTTGTCTCCCAGGGCGAAGCGGTTTTTGACGGCGATCTGCAATAGGCCGGCCTGCTGGCCTGTCACTTCTCCCACAAACTGGTGGGGCGACTGGGGCGCCCCTTGCTGGTAGTTCTGCATGGCGTCCCCGTGGCGGTTCAAAAAGCCCTCGGTGTAGCCCCGGTTGGCCAGGTGCTCGAGGTCGTCAAGGTATTGGTTGTCAAAGGCTTTGCCGGCCAGGGCGTCGTCGATGGCGCGCCGGTAAGTCTGGGCGGTGCGGGCCACGTAGTAATGGCTCTTGGTGCGCCCCTCAATCTTCAGTGAATGCACCCCCATGGCGGTCAGGGCGGCCACGTGCTGTACGGCGCGCAGATCCTTGGAGTTGAAGATGTAGCTGCCGTGCTCGTCTTCTTCGGCGGCCATCAGCTCCCCGGGCCGGCTTTTTTCTTCCAGCAGCATCAGCTTGGGGTCGGCCAGGGCCACCGCCTGGCCGCAGCCGTCGGTGCTGGCCTCTGTGCCCTGGTATTGCCAGCGGCAGGCGTTGGTGCAGGCGCCCTGGTTGGGGTCGCGCCTGTTGATGTAACCGGACAGCAGGCAGCGGCCGGAAAAGGCCATGCACAGGGCGCCGTGCACGAACACTTCCAGTTCGGTGCCGGGGCAGCGCTCGCGGATGGTGGCAATTTCCGCCAGGGACAGCTCCCTTGAGAGGATCACCCGCTCTATGCCCTGGCTGGCCCAGAACTGCACGCTGGCGTAGTTGATGGCGTTGGCCTGCACCGACAAATGGATAGGCATGGCCGGGAAGGCCTGGCGCACCAGCATGATAAGGCCGGGGTCGGACATGATCAGCGCGTCCGGCCCCATGGCCACCAGGGGCGCCATGTCCCGCACAAAGGTGTCCACCTTGCTGTTATGGGGCTGGATGTTGGCCACCAGGTAGAACTTCTTGCCCAGGGCATGGGCCCGGTCGATACCGGTCTGGAGGTTATGAACGTTGAAGCTGTTGTTGCGAACCCTCAAAGAGTAGCGGGGCAGGCCGGCATAGACGGCGTCGGCGCCGTAGGCAAAGGCATAGTCAAGGTGCTTGAGGCTGCCGGCAGGGCAAAGTAATTCAGGGGCTTGCATCAATTTCCACGGTACAACTGGTTAAAGAGAGCGCAGCATACCGCCGCTTTTGAAAGGTGCATTTGATCTGCCTTAAGGTATAGTGAAGGGGCATATAACGATGAATGGCTTGGATACCATGGCCAACGAAAATGACTTGCTTGCATCCCTGATCACCAAGATCAAAAACGACTCCCTGATCCTGCCGACCCTGCCGGAGATAGCCCTGCAGGTGCGTGACGCCACAGAGCGCGAAGACGTCTCCATGGACGCCCTGGCGGACATCCTGGCCCAGGATCCGGCCCTGGCCGCCCGCATGACCCGGGTGGCCAACTCCGCTCATTTCCGCCGCGCCGCCGCTGTGGACTCCATCCAAGGAGCCCTCAGCCGCATTGGCATGCGCCAGATCCGCTCCCTGGTCACCGCTGCCGCCATGCAGCAGCTCTTTATCTGCAGCCACCCCATTATCGAGGACGTGATGATGGGCGAGTGGGAAGAGAGCGTGTCGGTGTCCTGTGCCTCGGCGCTGCTGCTGCAAAGCTACCTGGCCAAGGGTGGCAGCAACCCCCGTGACCTGACCGTGGACGGCACCCAACTGGCTGGCCTTATCCACAACATCGGGGTCTTGCCGATCTTGGCCGAAGCCGAGCGCATGCCGGATGCGGTGACCAGCCCCTACCTGCTCAAGAAGGTGCTGGCGCGCCTGTCCCAGCCTTTGGGGCTGAACATACTGCGCTCCTGGGACTTCGGTGAAGACCAGCTCAAGGTGGTCAAACACTGGAAGGACCCGGACTACGACGCCGGCGTGCCGGACTACGCCACCTTTGTGCGCCTGGGCGCCCTGGGCTGTGGCCTGTTGCAGCGCCACGGCCTGGACACCGACCAGTTGGCCCAAACGGCGGTGGCCCAGGGGCTCATCCCGTCGGAAGACTATTTCGACGACCCCGCCTTTACCGAGCCCTTCAACGAGCTCAAAGAGGCCTTCGACCTCTGACAGCAACGCGGCCAAGGCCGCGTTTTTTATTGGCTGTTAGACGGCATTCAGGGCGCGGCGCTAAGGTGGAAGGGTGCCAAGGAGGTGTCATGAGCAAACGCATTCGCTTGATCGTCAACGGAAAAGCAGCGGGCAACGGCCAGCTGAGAACCCTTATCGCCCAGGCCAGGGACAAGGGCCACCAGATCTCGGTACGGGTCACCTTCGAAGAGGGTGACGCCCAGCGTTTTGCCGCCGAAGCCCTGGGCCAGGGGCTGGACAGCCTGGTGGCGGTGGGGGGCGACGGCACCCTTAACGAAGTGCTGGCCGGCATGCTCAGCAAGGGCCCGCCCCAGGAAGCCATGGGCCTGTTGCCCATGGGCACCGCCAACGATTTTGCCCAGGGGGTGGGCATAGGGCCGGACAACCTGGCCAAGGCCCTGGCCCTGGTCCTTAACAAAACCCCCAGGCCCATAGACGTGGGTCTGGTCAACAGCCGGCCCTTTCTGAACATGGTCACCGGCGGCTTCGGCTCGGAGGTCACGGTCAACACCAACCCCGAGCTCAAGCAATGGCTGGGCAAGTTTTCCTATTTCCTGACCGGCCTTGGCAAGCTGTTCGAGTTCCAACCCATAGCGGCCCGGCTCAACCGGGGCGACCAGGCCTGGGAAGGGCGCTTGATGGCCCTGGCGGTGGGCAACGGCTGGCAGGCCGGGGGCGGTATCCGCCTCTGCCCCGACGCCCGCCTGGACGACGGCCTCTTGGATATCACCCTGCTGCCGGAAAACCGGCAACTGGGGCTGCTGGACATGCTGGACGCCCTGGCCCAGGACGGCCTGCGCGGCCACGAGTCCTGGGTGGAGCGGCGCCAGGCCGAGCAGTTTGTGCTGGAGGCCGAGGCGCCGCTGCACATCAACCTGGACGGCGAACCCATGACGGACACCCGCTTTGTCTTCGAGGTGTTGCCCAAGGCCCTGCGTTTTCACCTGCCCTGACCCAAAAAACAACGCCGGGCTGAGCCCGGCGTTGTCGTTCGTTGCAGCCTTATTCGGCCAGGCTCAGCCTGTCCACGTCCAGCTCGGTGCTGTTCCACTCCTGGTCTACCTCACCGCGCAGTTCAACCTTCTGCTCAGGACCTATCTCCCGGCCTTGCCAGAGGTCCTTGTCGATCTCTACCACCAGGGTACCGGTGTCGTCGCGGAATTCGTATTTGTCGTCCCCCAGGGCCTTGACCAGGAAACCGGTAAGCTTGATGGCCGTGTCGTCCCGCAGCCCCTTGGCCTCTTCCACCGTGCTCATCTTGACGCTGTCTGGGCCGGTAAAGCCGCCCTGGGCGGCGCTGCTGTTGGCGGTGGCAGTAAAGGCGGCGCTGGCCAGGGTCAGGGCGATCAGGGTCTTGGTCATGGTGTTGTCCTCTTTGGCTTAGTGCGTGGGTTCCATGCTAGGGCGAGGACATGAAGTTCACCTTAAGTGGGAAAATGGACCCCGGCCCAGAGGCCGGGTTGGCCGTCGTCAAAACTGAGCCGGGCGCCGTGGATCTCGGCCACCTGCTGGCAGATGGCCAGGCCCAGGCCCAGGCCGTCGCTTTTGCTGTCCAGGCGGGTGAAAGGCTCGGCCATGCGGGCCCTTTGCTCGGCGGCAAGGCCGGGGCCGTCGTCCCTTACCCACAGCTCACCCTGTTGCCAGCCCAGTTGCACCCGGGTGCCGCCCGGGCAGTGGCGCAAGGCGTTGCTGAGCAGGTTTTCGGCCAGTACCAGCAACAGGGTGGCGTCCCCCCTAACCTGGCCCTGGTCCAACTGCCAGGTCAGCGCCATGTCCCTGGCGGCAAAACGGGGTTGGTAGCGTTCGGCCAGCTGCGCCAGGGCCGGGCCCAGGGCCAGGCTGTTGAAGCGTTGCTGCCAGTGGCCCTGTTCCAGGCGGGCCAGGGTCAGCAGCTGTTCCACCACCCGGGCCAGGCGCTCCGTTTCCTGGCGCAAGGCCTTCAGATCCGGGTCCGGGCCGGCCAGTTCCAGCTTGAGGGTGGTCAGGGGGGTGCGCAGCTCGTGGGCCACGTCGCTGGCAAAGCGCCGTTCCCGGCTCAATACCTGGTCTACCCCGGCCATCAGCCGGTTAAGGCTGGCGGTAAGGCTGGCTATTTCCCTGGCCGGGCTGCGCACCTTGAGGGGGGACAGATCGTCCGGCTGGCGCTGTTCCAGTTCCCGTACCAGCCGGGTCAGGGGCCTTAGGGTCAGCCACATCAGGGCGGCCAACAGCAACAGGCTGATGGCACTGCTGACCAGGGTTGGGGTGGTGATCTCCTCGGCGATGTCGGCCTGGATGTCACGGGTCAGGTCGTCCCGGCGCAGCAGCTGTACCACCAAGTCCCCCTGGCGGCGCTGGTAGCCGTGCCAGTGGTGGCCGTCAAACTCCCGCTGCAAGGAGCCGCTGTCGCTGCGTTCCAATGGCAGCCGGTGTTTGAGGTTGCTCAGCAAGGTGCCGTCATCGAGGCGATAGAGGCTGACCCAGAGGGTGTCTTCGCCATCCTCTTCCAGGTATTTGCCCAGCAACGCTTCCAGGCGCTGCGGGTCCACCTGGGCACTGTTGACCAGGGCAGCCAGCAGTTTGGCTTGGTGCTTGAGGTCGTCGGCCAGCACGTCCTGGAATTCGTCGTCGGCGGCGATATAGGTGGCCAGGACACCGGTCAGGCTGGCGGCCAGCAGGCTCAGGCCCAGCAGCCAGGCCAGGGTACGGAGGCGAAAGCTCACAGGGCCACCAGCCGGTAGCCAAAGCCGCGCACCGTTTCGATACGGGGCTTGCCCACCGCCTTGCGAAGGGCGTGAATGTGCACTTCCAGGGTGTTGGACTCGGCCTCGTTACCCAGGCCGTAAAGCTGTTGCAGCAGCCGTTCCCTGGCCACCGGCTTGTCACCGGCCTGGATCAGCACGGCCAGCAGTTGCTGCTCTTTGCGGGGCAGTACCAGGCGCTGGCCGTTCAGGAAGAAGTCCTGGCTGTCGGGGGCGTAGTGCAGGGCGCCGGCTTCCAGTACCGGCTTGGCCTTGCCGGCCTGGCGGCGCAGCAGCACCCGGATCCGTGCCAGCAGTTCGTCCGGTTCGAAGGGTTTGACCAGGTAGTCGTCGGCGCCGGTATCCAGGCCCTGGACCCTGTCGTCCAGGGCGTCCCGGGCCGAGAGGATCAGCACCGGCAGGTCCAGGCCGGCGCCGCGCAGCGACTTGAGCCAAGCCACCCCGTCACCGTCCGGCAAACCCAGGTCCAGCAACAGCAGGTCATACTGGGCGGCCTGCTGGTGGCGCCTGGCCGAGGCCAGATCACGCACCCAGTCCACCCGGTACTGGCTAGCCAGCAGTTTCAACAGGGCCGTGCCCAGGGCCAGATCATCTTCCACCAGCAACAGGTACATAAAGCGCTCCTCCACAGGACAGCCCAGTATCGCCGCCCCAGCTGAAGCTTACCTTAAGTCCCTTGGTGACAAGAGCCTAATCAAGCACTTAGCTCAATCCAGCCGCTTGGGCGGCAGGTAAATGGTGAACTGGTTTAACGGCTCTATCAGCACCGAATAGGGGGCCTGCTGCTCGGCCGGGGTCACCAGCCCCAGGCGGCTGAGCAGGCCGAAGTCGGCCTGGTGCAAACGGGCCGGGCTGACCGCCAGTTCCTTGTGCCAGACCCGGTAGGTGCCCAGCTTGCCGTCCCGCCTGTGGTAGAAACCGGCCAGGGGGTGGGTCAGGTAGACCAGGGCCGACTCGGTGTCGGCAAAGCCGGGAAAGTCCAGGGGGTCGCTGCCGTCCTGGCTGAGGCTGACCTGGGCCGGGGCCCATTGGGCCTGGGTCTGCATCCGGTAGTGCCGGTAGCGGCCTTCGGCGTCCTGCTCGCAGTCAAAGCGCACCCGGCCGCTGTACCAGGGTAGTTGCCACAGGTAACGGGGAACCAGCAGGGTCCAGGAGTCCAGGGTGGTGCCCAGGAACCAGACACAGCGCTCCTGGGTCTGGGTGTCGATGATGTAGATGCGGTAGTTGGTCTGCCCCATGGTGAACCGGGGAAAGGGGTAAACGGCAGAGGTGAAGTCCAGGTCGATAAAGGGTACCACCGACACCAAGCCCATCTCCTGGCCGTCTACCTGGATGCTGTCCAGTTGGAAACGGTCGGGGAAAAGGCCTTTGAAGCGTTCTGCCGGCACCGCATAGGTGATGATGGCAAAGTGCTTGAGGCCACAGAGTACGTCTATGCCCTTGGGCTGGGGGCGTTCGGTCAGCGCCTGGTCAAACCGCAGGGAGAGGCTCATGCCTTGTCCTCGCCGGCATTGGCTTTACTATACAGGGCCATCAGGGCCAGGAAGATCCCGCCCCCCGTCACCAGGGTAAAGCCGGGGGCTACGGCCGCCTGGCTGGCGGCGATACTGACTTTGTAGCGGTACATGGTTCCCTCTTATACCGGTTTGGTGTCTGCGTCTGTCCAGGTGCCCGGCCTTTACAGCAGGCTTTGCACCCGCTCTTGTACGTCCAGGGGCTGGCCTTGGCGGCCGAAGTGGGCGTCTAGGTCATAGGCCATTTCTTCCAGGGGCGAGGCCCGGTAGCCGTATTGGCTCAGCTCCCACAGGTAGCGCTGGATAAAGCCTGCCAGCCCCAACTGCTGCCATTGCACCACGTGCACCAACTCGTGGAAGTGGGTGCGCAGGGAACCCATGGCCTCGGGGGTGATGTAGTAGGTGTCCTGGTAGGTAATGGCCGCCGCCGGCATGTCGATAAAGTCGCCCAAGCCGGCGTCCCTCAAGGCCGGGAAGTCCGGCTTGGGCAGGTGCTCTGTCACCACGTAGTAGGCCTGGTCCAGGAAGGCGGGCGGGTAAAAGCCGGCAAAGGCCTTGGCAAAGCGGCTACAGGGCTGGCGCCGGTGCAGGTTGGCCAGGTTGGTGTCGGTTATCCATTGGCTGATAAGGGGGATCATGGGCCTTCCTTGGTTATTGGCCTTTGTACACCAGCAGCTCCCCTTTGCCCACCGGCACCTGGGCCTTGCTGAGGTGTGCTTGGCGGTCCACCCAGGCGCTGAAGTCGGCCATTTCCTCCTGGTGGGAAACGGCGTTGTCGCAGATCAGCAAGCCCCCGGCCCTTAAATGGCTGAAAAAGCGTTCGGCCAGGGGCAGGTAGGTGCTGCGGTCGGCGTCGAGGAAGATAAGGTCCAGCTCGCCGGGCACGGCGTCAAGCTGCTGGGCCAGGTCCCCTTCCAGCAGGGTGATGCGGCCGCTTAGCCCGGCCTTGGCAAAATGGCTGCGGGCCTCGGCCGCCTTGCTGGCCTGGCGCTCTATGGTGTAGAGGTGGCCCCCAGGGGGCAGGGCCTTGGCCAGCCACAGGGCCGAATAACCGTTGGAGGTGCCCACTTCCAGCAGGGTGCGGGCGCCAGTGGCCTTGACCATCAGCGCCAGGAACTCCCCGGTGTCCCGGGTGATATTGAGGTAACGCCTGGCCCTGTCGGTCTCGACGGCGTCGTTTTCCCGGCCCTTGTGTTCCAGCTCGGTCAGCAGTTGCCATAAATCCATTTACTTGTCCTTGGTGATGCCTTGGTTTGGCTCAGGCAACTGGCCCAGCAGCATGTCCTTGTACATCACCCAGTCGCCCCAGAGGCTGTAAAGGGGGTAGCTGAAAGTGGCGGGCTTGTTCTTTTCAAAGAAGAAATGCCCCACCCAGGCAAAGCCGTAACCGGCCAGGGGCATCAGGGCCAGGTACCACCAGTGGCCGCTGACCAGGGCCACCAGGGCGATCACCAGCACCAGGGTAGAGCCGGCAAAATGCAGGCGCCGGCAGGTCTGGTTGCTGTGCTGCTCCAGGTAGAAGGGGTAAAACGCGGCAAAACTACGGTATCGCTGCTGCATCAGGGTTGTCCTTTTTATTGTCCCTTGGCCTGATGTTAATCCCCCTGGGGCCAACTGGCGACACTTTAAACAACGCCTTTGGGCGGCCAGCCAGGGGCCCAGTCCCCATGGGCCTTGCGGGCATCTTGCCGGTGCTAATTAATCGAATACTTTTTCACCGGGCCAGTGTACTATGCGCCACCCTCAGCTTTAGGCGCTGTTCCCGATGTCCCGCACCGCCCTTTATACCGACCTGTCCGGCTACTACGACCTGATGTGTGCCGACATCAACTACCAGGCCCAAAGCCAGAGCCTGCAACGGCTGCATCAGATTTTCGGCAACCGGGGCACCCGCCATTTAGACTTGGCCTGCGGCACCGGCCCCCATGTGCGCCACTTCCTGGACGCCGGCTTTGACAGCAGCGGCCTGGACATCAACCAGCCGATGCTGGACCTGGCCGCCAAGCGCTGCCCCGAAGCCCGCTTTACCCTGCAAAACATGTGTGACTTCGAGGTGGACGCGCCCCTGGACCTCATCACCTGCTTTTTGTACTCCCTCCACTACTGCGACGGCCTGGCCAACCTCAAGGCCTGCATAGGGCGGGTACACCAGGCCCTGGGCAGCGGCGGGGTCTTTTCCTTTAACGCCGTCGACCGGCTGAAAATCGACAACAGCTCCTCGGTCAGCCACAGCGCCAGCCAGGACGACGCCCTGTTCTGGTTCCGCTCCGGCTGGCACTACGGCGGGGAAGGGGAGCGCCAATCCCTGCGCCTGCATATAGAGCGCCACCACCAAGGGGATATCGAATTCTGGCAAGACGAACACCCCATGGTGGCGGTGACCTTCGCCGAACTTGAGGCCCTGCTGGACCCACTGTTTGAGGTGCATATCTTTGAACACGACTACGACAAGATACTGCCCTGGGACCAGGCGTCCGGTAACGCCATCTTCGTGTGTGTGAAGCGCTAAGCGCCCCAAAAGCAAAAGGCCCGAAAGGGCCTTTTGCTTGTTAAGGGTAGGGCAGGGCAGTTAACTCTTTGTACTAGGTTAAGAAAGAGAATACTTTGAATGCCATGCCGCCTGAATGGGTCGGGATAAGGAAGAGTTTGTATGGTTCAGTACTTTTTATAATTTTCATACCTATTCCACACACTCGAATTGCACCTCCGATTTAGGGAAGTTTCCCATAACAAAGGGTGGCTGTGCCTCTATTACCTTAAGCACTTCCAATGCCTTCTGCTTTGATTGGCAGTACGCTGCTGCTTCCTTCAAAGCATCGGCCTTTAACGTACCCATGCCCGTGAACCCCGTTGCAGCTTGCCTGGAGACCATATATTTATCATTACCCATGGGAATGACACCGGAATTCTGAGCACATCCGAACATGGAAAGTGAGGATATCAACAACAGAAGCTGTTTCATTGTACATCTCCTCTTGAAGTAACTGTTCCAGTTTCTTGAACGCCGGGATTCGCTCCGGCAGGCGGAGAAAAAAGAAAAAGGACACCCATCCCATCATGGCGAAGTTGCCTTGCGAAAACTAGCCTTGAAAGACCCCTCTCTTGATAAAGGCTCCGGCCATGAC
>NZ_AMRI01000022.1 GCF_000299915.1 Gallaecimonas xiamenensis 3-C-1 | reverse complement strand
CCGTCACCTTGAGCGCCGCCGGTGCTAGCTGGAATGCCGCCACCCAGACCCTGAGCGCCGACAACGGCGACTGGCAAATCGTGGTGAACAACGACGGCACCTATACCGTCACCCAGTTGCAGGTGATGAGCCACCCGGACAGCAGCAACCCCAACGACGCCATCGACGTGGAAGTGACCATGGTGGTCACCGACAACGAAGGGGATCCGGCGGACACCACCTTCACGGTCAGCTTCCTCGACGATGGCCCTATAGCGGTCGATGACCAAACCAGCCAAGGGGCAGAAGACGCCCCGGTGCTGTACAACGTGCTGGCCAACGACACCCTGGGTGCCGACGGCGCCACCCTCACTGATGCGGTGGTCAGCAGCGGCCTTGGCAGCGTGCAGTTCAATGCCGATGGTACCGTCACCTACACCCCGGCCGCCGGCGAAGAAGGCACCGTCATCATCAACTACACCCTCACCGACGGTGACGGTGATACCGATCAGGCCACCTTGACCATCCAACTGGGCCCGGACTCCACCCCGACCTTAAGCGCCCAAGATGCAGTACTGGATGAAACCGGTGGTCTCGACAGCGTCAACCGCAGCTTCACCGCCAGTTACGGCAATGACAGTGCCGGCACCGTCACCTTGAGCGCCGCTGGCGCTACCTGGAACGCCGCCACCCAGACCCTGAGCGCCGACAACGGCGACTGGCAAATCGTGGTGAACAACGACGGCACCTATACCGTCACCCAGTTGCAGGTGATGAACCACCCGGACAGCAGCAACCCCAACGACGCCATCGACGTGGAAGTGACCATGGTGGTCACCGACAACGAAGGGGATCCGGCGGACACCACCTTCACCGTCAGCTTCCTCGATGACGGCCCCAGCCTGACTGCAGACAACCTGTCCATCGCCAACCTGGCTGGCCAATACCAGGGCCATTACGACTTCAACATCGGAGCCGACACCCAGGCCTTTACCGCCAGCTTCGACGGCAACTCCCTGGCCTGGACCAATGCGCCCGACGGTTATGAGCTGGTCTTTGACGCCGGCGCCTCCACTGCTAATAGCCTGGTATTCAACGGCGTCTTTAATGACGGCGCCGATGTCTTCTTCACCGTCCAAATCAACCAGGATGGCACCTACGACTTCAACCTGGTGACCCCGGAACCGGTAGTGGAGGTGCCTGTTGGCAGCCTGCTGTCCGGGATCTCTGGCGGCTCCGGCTTGTCGTCCTACACCTTTGACGATACCCAGTTCGGGGGCTATTTCGACATAGTGGTTACCGGTACCAGCCAGGGCAACCCGGCCACCCTGACCATTTCCAGTACCGACCTTGGGGTCAATGACAACGTCATGCACGGCAACAAGCAAGATGTGCTGCGTTTTGATGTGGTGCAGCAAGTGGCCGGCGCGTCCTTGTCCCAGCTGACCATCGACATCGCCGGTACCGGTGGTGCCAAGGCCACCGACATGGTCACCTACACCGTCTACTACACCGACGGCAGCTCTCAGACCGTCAGTGAAGCTATCGGTAGCGATTTTGCCGTGGTTATCGGCACCGACACCGGCCGCACCGTCGATTACGTAGAGCTAAGCCCCTACGACAGTGCGGTCAGCTTCAAGATCGATGGCCTCTCTGCCAACTATGTGGTGACCGAATACCCAGACGACTACCAATTGAACTTCAACCTGGCCGGTGTCGACGGTGACGGCGACGGGGCTTCCAGCGGCTTCTCGGTCAATGTCACCACCAGTGAGGGCAGTGGTTATGAGCTTCATGGTAGTGATAACGCCGATGTCCTGTACGGCACTGCGGGTAACGACATGCTCTATGGTGGCGATGGCAACGACATCCTGGCCGGCGGCCTTGGCAATGATCTTTTGAGCGGTGGCCAGGGCGCTGACAGCTTCCATTGGAGCCAGGGGGAAACGGGTACCGATACCATTACCGACTTTAGCCAAGGCACAGATGTCCTGGACCTGGCCGAACTGCTGGTGGGCGAAGAAGGCGGCAGCCTGGAAAGCTATCTATCCTTTGAGCTGATAGGGGGTGACACCCATATTTTGGTTGACGCTCAAGGGGATGGTAGTGGTACCGACCAGACCATCATCTTGCAGGGAGTGGATCTCAGCAGTATCGGCAGCGATGGGGACATTATCCAAAGCCTGCTGCAAAGCGGTTCTCTGCTGGTGGATCCCGCCACTGTGACCAGCACCAACGTGTCACCACCGCCTTCCCCCAATGGGATGGAAAGCGACAGTCAACTGCACGTCTATCTGTGACGGGAGAAGGACATGGGGGCAGGAGCACCGCAATGGACAGTGAGCCAGGCAGAGACGGCCGACGCCCTGCTTGATGCCCTGCAATGGGTGCTGTCCAAGGAGGGCAAGGCCCTATCCGGTAATGCCCTGCTGGCCGGCCTGCCCCTGGAAGAGGGCTGCCTGACCACAGACAGCTTTCCCCGGGCCGCTTCCCGGGGTGGCCTTGAAGCCCATCTTAGAAACCTGCCTCTGGCCGAGCTGGCTAGGCAGCCTTTGCCCTTGGTGCTGCTGCTGGACAGCAAGGAATGCCTGGTCTTGACCGACATCCACCAGGGCCAGGGTACCTGGATCAGTTTTCCCAAACGCGAAACACAAACGGCGCCCTTGGGTGAACTGGAAGGGCGCTATATGGGCTACGGTTTTACTCTTTTTGCCCTGGTGGAGCCGGGGCAAACCCAAAGCCACAAGCCCCAAGAGCAGCATCTTTTCTGGCGCAGCCTCTGGCAGCGTAGAGGACTCTACAGCGATGCCCTTGTAGCGTCCTTGTTGATCAACTTCTTTGCCCTGGTGGTGCCTCTTTTCATCATGAACGTCTATGACAGGGTGGTACCCAACCTGGCGTTCGACTCTCTCTGGGTGTTGGCCGCCGGTGCCCTGATCGCCTTTGTTTTCGACACTACCTTGCGCCTTGTCCGCACCCGTTTACTGGATCTCGCCGGTCGCCAGGCCGAGCAGCAACTGTCGCAGGTGCTGATGGAGCGTTGCCTTGGCACGCCCCTGGTCAAGCGTGCCGGCAGTCTGGGCATGGCCATGCGCCGCTTCCAAGACTTTGACTATCTTCGCGACTTTATCTCGTCGAGCACCATAGCCTTGGCGGTGGACCTGCCCTTTGCCCTGCTGTTCCTGCTGGTGGTCTGGGTTATCAGCGGCGCCCTGGTGGCGGTGCCCCTGGTGGCGGCCTTGGTATTGATACTGGGGGCCTTTGCCCTGGCCAGGAGCCTGCACAAGGCGGTCAGCCTCAACGCCCAATTGGGGGGGATCCGCCAGGGGCAATTGGCAGAGATGCTGGCCATGCCCGAGTACATCAAGGCTTGCGGCGCCGAACACCGCTGCCAGCAAAGCTGGGAGCAACTGGTGGCAGCCCAGTCCCAGGTCCAAAACCGCATGCGGGACCTGCAACAGCGACTGGCCACTCTGGCCAGTCTGATGGTGCAGCTGACCATGGTGGGTGTGGTGGTGATGGGGGTGCTGAACCTGGCCGAAGGTGGGTCTAGCCTGGGGGCCATAGTGGCGGCGGTAATGCTGTCCAGCCGCACCATAGGACCCTTTGCCCAACTGGCCAACCTCATTGGCCGCTACCAGCAGGCCAAAGTGGGGATGAAAGCCCTAGACGAAGCCCTGGCCGAAACCGATGAGTTCGGTGACGCCACAGAGCGGCTGCACAGACCCCTTGCCAGGGGCAGCTTCCAACTGGACAGCCTGTCCTTTACCTATCCCGGCAGCGACCTGCCGGCGCTGGATAACCTTAGCCTTTCCATCAGGCCAGGCGAGCGGGTCGGCATCATAGGGCGGACTGGCTGTGGCAAGACCACCCTGGCCCGGCTGCTGCTGGGGCTCTACCAACCTGATAAGGGCCACCTGTTGGTGGACGGCGTCGACATTCGCCAGCGTCACCCCATGGACCTGCGCCGGGGCATTGGTTACCTGGCCCAGGACGCGCGACTGGTGGCCGGTACCATCAGAGACAACATCGTTTTTGGCTTGGGCCATGTGCCCGACAGCCAGGTGCTGGACGCCGCCGAAAGGGCCGGGCTCAGCGCCTTTACCAATGTGGACCAGAGCGGCCTGTCGCGCCGTGTTGGTGAGGGCGGGCTGATGCTGTCCCTGGGGCAGCGCCACCTGGTGGCCCTGGCCCGGGCCCTGGTCCTCAAGCCCAAGGTCTTGCTGCTGGACGAACCCACAGCCAGCCTGGACCCGGCAACGGAACAGAAGGTGCTGCGCCAGCTCGGTCAACTGGGCCGTGACTGCACCCTGTTGTTGGTTACCCACAAGCACAGCATGCTGGAGTTGGTAGACCGGCTCATCGTGCTGGAGAACGGGCACCTGGTGGTGGACGGGCCCAAGGATCAGGTCCTGTCCTGGCTCAAAGAGCAAGGGGGCAGACATGCATGATCGTCAATGGCACCTCGATACCCAAACCCAGCTGATGTCGGCCCAGATGCGCTACCACAGGATACTGCTGTGGGTATTGGCGCTGCTGATGCTCAGTTTCATGATCTGGGCCATGCAGTCCAAGCTGGATGAAGTGGCCAGGGGGCAGGGCAAGGTTATTCCGTCCCAGCAACTGCAGGTGGTGCAGAGCGTCGACGGCGGTGTGGTGGAAGCTATTTTCGTCCGAGAAGGGCAACTGGTGGAAGCCGGGCAGCCGCTGCTGCGCATCAATGATGTGCGTTTCCAGTCGGATTATCGCCAGAAGACCCGTGAGCTGGTTGGCCTGCAAAGTGCCGCCGTACGCTTAGAAACGGAGCTGAAAAGCGTCCAGCTACGGGAAGACGGTGATTGGCGGGAGCAGGTGGCGTTACAGCAGCTTCCTCTTGCCTATGAACGTGATTTCGCCAGGGACAACGGCGAACTGGTGGCCCGTCAGGAAGCGGAATACCGGGACCGTTTGCAGAGCCTGCGCAATCAGGTGGCCATTCTCAGTGAACAGATCACCCAGCGCCAGCAGGAGCTATCCGAGCTGGACGCCAAAATCAGCCACCAGCAGCAAAGCCTGGCCCTGGCGGTAAAGGAGCTGGACCTGACCGAGCCCCTGGCCGACCAAGGGGTGGTATCCGAGGTGGAGTTGCTCAAGCTGCGGCGCCAGGTCAACGACATGCGCGGTGAACTGGCCATGGCCAAAGCCAACAGGCCCAAGGTGATCGCTGCGCGGGACGAAGCCGTCTTCAAGCGCCGGGACGCAGCCCTGAGCTTTCGCACCCAGGTACAGGAAGAGCTGCGCCGCACCGAACTGGAACTCAACTCCCAACAGGAAACCACGGCTGGCCTGGAAGACAGGGTGGCCCGTACCCAATTGGTGTCGCCGGTAAGGGGCACCGTCAAGACCCTGCATGTCAACACTGTCGGTGCCGTGGTGCAGGCGGCCACCCCGGTGGTGGAGATAGTGCCCCTGGAAGGGCAGTTGCTGGTGGAAGCCAAGATCAGTCCAAGGGATATCGCCTTTCTAAGGCCTGGACAACCGGCCGTGGTCAGGCTGAGTGCCTATGACTTCACCATTTACGGTGGCCTGAAAGGCGTGTTGGACCATATCAGCGCGGACTCGCTGGTCGACGACGACGGCAACGCCTATTACTTGATAAGGGTGAGAACGGATAACCCCTACATTGTCAGTGGTTCCAAGGAGTTGCCCATTATCCCAGGCATGCTCACAGAAGTGGATGTGATCACTGGGGAACGTTCCGTACTCGATTACTTGCTTAAGCCAATTTTGCGGGCGCAAACAAGGGCGCTACGCGAAAGATAAAAAATATATCGAAAGAGGGGGTTGTATGAAAGCCAGAACATGGTCGTTCGCGCTTGCGGTCCTTTCCACTGCTTGGTCAGGACAGTTGGCGGCTGCTTCATTGGAGCAAGCCGTTGCCGATACGTTGGAGTCCCACCCGGACCTGCGTATCGTATTCTCACGCTTCAAAGCCTATCAAGAGCAGTCTCGGCAGGCCAAGGGGGGCTATTACCCCCAGGTCGACCTGAGTGCTGGCTACGGCTATGAAGACACCGACAGTCCATCCAGCCGCTCTTTAACCGGCGGTAAGCATCACCAGGAGTTGGACAGGGGCGAAGCCGCTATTTCACTGCGCCAGCTATTGTTTGATGGCTTCAGGGTGTCGTCCGAGGTTGACCGGCTCAACAACGAGGCCAAGGCCGAGCAATACGCCCTGCTGTCGGCGGCGGAAAATACGGCGCTCAAGGTGTCCAAGGTCTACCTGGATGTGATCAGGCAAAAATCCATCTTGGAACTGGCCAACCGTAACCTGGCATCCCACCAGCGGATCTTTGACGGCATTCGCCAGCGCACCGAGTCGGGTATAGGTTCGAGTTCGGACCTGTCGCAGATAGCAGGCCGCTTGGCCAGGGCCCAGGCCAACGTCATGGCTGCCCAGAACAACTACGACGACGCCGTGGCCAATTACATCCGCGAGGTCAATGCCAGGCCCGAAAACCTGGTGATACCGGTACCGGATGCCGACATGCTGCCCGGCAACCTGGATCAGGCCCTGGAGTTGGCCAAGACCCGCCACCCTATCCTCAACTCCAGCAAATACGACGTCGAGGCCGCCCAGGCAGAGCGCCGGGGTGCCAAGTCCAACTATTACCCGCACTTCTACCTGGAAGTCGAGCAAACGGCCGGTAACGATCTGGATGGCTTTGAGGGACATAACAATGACCTGACCGCCATGGTCAGGGTTCGCTACAACCTCTTTGCAGGAGGCAGTGATGCCGCCAGGGTCAGGGAAACCACCTACAAGCTCGGCGAAGCCAAGGAAATCCAACAAAGGGCCTGGCGGGAAGTAGCCGAAGGCATGCGCCTGTCCTGGAATGCCTTGCAGAGTCTGGGCCAGCAAAAATCCTATATTCGCCGCCATGTCGAGGCCAGCAAGGAAACCCAGGTGGCCTATGAGAAGCAGTTCAACCTGGGCAAGCGCACCCTGCTGGACTTACTGGACACCGAGAACGAGCTGTTTGAGTCCCGGCGTGACTACCTCAATGCCGAGTTTGACGAGACCCTGGCCCGCTACCGGGTACTCAATGCCGGTGGACTGCTGCTCGATTCATTGCGGGTGACAAGGCCAACCATCTGGAATGGTGAAGAGTAAGGAGGCCCTATGAAACATTATCTGCTCTCCCTGGCCTCAGTGCTGGCACTGGCCGGCTGCGGTATCCACGACACCGTGGATTACGACCAGAGCACGGCCCAGGTCAACGACCTGAACGACCCTGACAGTGACGGGGTCATCAATGCCCGCGACAAATGCGCCGACACCCTGCTGGGGTCACTGATCGACAACTACGGCTGCGGCGACAATGCCGACAAGGTCCAGCGTTTTGACCTCAAGGTGCTCTTTGCCAATGACTCTGACTACATCGATCCACGTTACTACGGGGAAATCGGCAAGGTGGCCGATTTCATGACCCGTTACCCCGAAGCCAAACTAACCCTGGAGGGCCACTGCTCCAAGGTCGGGGGTGAGCAATACAACCTGGATCTGTCCCAGCGGCGGGTTAATGCGGTAGCCAAGGTGCTGGAACGGGAGTTCAAGGTTGCCCCAACCAGGGTGACTGCGGTGGGCTATGGCTTTAGCCGCCCACTGGACTCGGCCATGACCGAAGAGGCCCATAGGCGTAACCGCAGGGTGGTGGCGGAGCTATCTGGCGCCAAGAACCTGCCGGTGATGAAGTGGACCATTTACACCGTTGATCGGTAGCCAGGGTGAAGGGCTTGAATGAAAAGAGCGCTGTGGCTGCTGCCGGCTTTGCCTGGCCTGTTGTGGGCTGGGCTGGCCGGAATAGACCTGAGCCAGGCCCGCCTCAAGGTGGTAAGCACCTACGGTGAACGGGCCGGTGCCCGCCTCGATGCCTGGCAAGGCATGATGGCCGGTGCCCAGGGCAGGCCAGAGGCAATGCAACTGGAGCAGGTGAACCGCTTTTTTAACCAGATGCGGT
The DNA here is from genome assembly GCF_000299915.1 of Gallaecimonas xiamenensis 3-C-1. Classification (NCBI taxonomy): domain Bacteria; kingdom Pseudomonadati; phylum Pseudomonadota; class Gammaproteobacteria; order Enterobacterales; family Gallaecimonadaceae; genus Gallaecimonas; species Gallaecimonas xiamenensis. Next base: position 74,725 of record NZ_AMRI01000022.1, on the reverse strand, counting down.
TTTTGGATGACAGCCTGCTCTGGGGCCAGAACGACTACTGGGCCACCCCGCTTGAGTTCATCGGCGCCAACGGTGGCGACTGCGAAGACTTTGCTATCGCCAAATTCTTTACCTTGCTTGCCCTTGGGGTGCCGGAGGGGCAGATGCGGCTGACCTATGTCAAAGCCCTTTCTGTCAATCAGTACCATATGGTGCTGGCCGTCTACCCCCAGCCTGATGCTGTTCCCCTTATCCTGGATAACCTGGTCGAAGACATTCGCCGGGCCGATGCCAGACCGGATTTGCTGCCCATCTATTCTTTCAACGGCAAGCAGCTGTGGTTGAGTAAAGAAAAAGGAAGGGGGCAACTGGTAGGCGATAGTGCCCGGCTGAAACGCTGGCAGGACCTGCAGGCCCGCTTTGGCGGCAATCAGCTCAACAAGCCGCGCCTGGTATTGGAATAGGAGGTCGACATGACCTTGCAAAGACAGATCCTTTGGCTACTTAGCCTCAGCTTTTTGTTGGTGGTGCTGCTGGTGTTCGCCGTGGAATTCAATACCTCCAGGGACGCCATCAACAAACAGATGCAGACCGACGTACAAAATGCCTCCACCGCCCTTGGGCTCAGCCTGTCTCCCTTTCTTGATAGCCAGGACAGGGGCGGTGTCGACACGGTGCTGCAATCCATATTCGATGCCGGCTTTTACCGGGAGATCCGCCTGGACTGGTATGCCAAGGGCGAGGTACTGGCCAAGAACAACAGTCCCCGTATCTACAACGTGCCGGACTGGTTCCTGACCTTGCCTTTGTTCAACCCCATAGCCCAGGAGCAGGTGCTGACCTCGGGCTGGTTGCAGGTGGCCAACCTTAAGGTGGTGGCCAATCCAGCCGTTGCCTACCAGGCCTTGTGGCAGACCGGTGTCCAGCTTTGCCTGACCCTGGGTGGTCTTTATCTGTTATTGCTGCTGGTGACCTGGCGGGGTCTTAGGATACTGATGCGTCCTTTGCATGCGGTGGCACGTCAGGCCAGGTGCATTACCAAGCGCCAGTTTGGTGATCCCATACCCGAGCCGCGAACCCGCGAACTCAAATCCATGGTGGCGGCCATCAACGAGATGACCGACAGGGTCAAACTGATGTTCGAAGGCCAGGATGAGCAGATCAGCCGGCTACGTCTGGCGACCCAGACTGACCCTGTTTCCGGCCTGTCCAACCGCTCCCACCTGGTGGCGCACCTGGGGGCCTGGCTATCGGAACCTGGCACAGGGGGCTTGATGTTGATGGACATCAAGTGGCTCGACAGCCTGCGACATCAACAGGGGTTCAGGGCCCGTGACAGCCTTATCAAGGCCCTGGCCGAACGCATCAAAGGGCTGTGCATCAGAGGCAGCCGCTGCGTTTTTGCCCGTATCAGCCATACCGAGTTTGCCATCCTCTGTGCCAGTGCCGACCCTGAGCAATTGACCGACTGGTTGCTCAAGGTTCATCAAGAACTGGTAGCCTTCTCTGTCCAACAGGGGCAGGACGGTGACAACCTGGCCTTGGCCCTGGTGCAACGGGGTGATGTGCAGCAGCCTTCGGCCCTGCTGAGTGCTGCCGACGGCGCTTTGCACCAGGCCTGGAAACAGCAGCCGAGGGTTTTCCACCAAAAAGAAAGCAGCCAGCAGGCACCTAGCCAGGAAGGCTGGCGTGAAGCCTTGCAACATGCCATCAGGGAAAAGCAATTTGGCCTGCTGCGCCAACCGGTGATGGACATCCACAGCGGCGAGGTATTCCATCAGGAGTGGTTTGCCAGCCTGTCATTAAGCGGTGAACGTTATCCGGCCAGCGCTTTCCTGGCCTTTGTGGAGCAGTTCAACCTGGCCCAGGCCATGGACCTGGCCGTGTTAAAACGGCTGGTGCGTGAACAGTACTTGGAGCCACAGCTGCCCAATGTGGTTAACCTGTCTTTGGCCTCTGTTCGGGACCCCGAGCCCTTGCTGGAGCTGGCCAGTCAAGCCAGGCCTGGTAGCCAACTGGGCTTTGAGATCAGCGAGGACGTTGCCTTGGCCGACCCCCAAGCAGCCAAAAGCCTGGTGGCAAGGCTTAGGCCGCTGCAAATCGGTTTTGGTTTGGACCATGTGGGGCGACACATGGCCTCCTTGCAGTACCTTCACGATCTGGGGCCGGACTACATCAAGCTGGACCAGAGTTTGGCCTGTTATGGCCCCCATGACGAAGTGGGCCAAGAGGTGGTCCAGGCCTTGGCGCGTATCGGCAAGAGCTTGAAGATCAAGGTGATTGCCACACGGGTGGAGCAGGGGGAAGACCTGGCCAGGCTCAAGGGTCTGGGTATCCAGGGCTATCAGGGATATATCATTCCACCTAAGCCACTGGATTAATTTGAGATCATCGTCACGACAAGGGACTACAGCCCTGGCCTTTGGCTGGTCGCTTATGTGAAATGCTTTGTTTAGTTTTATTGAATAGTTGACCCTGATGTCCGGCCAAGCCTGCTACCATTCTTCGTTTCACCTGCGCCTTCTCAGTCCCCGCTACTGGGGGCAATGGCTGGCCGTGCTGATCATGATGATGATGGCCTTTGTCCCCTTGTCACTGAGGGACCGGTTGGCCAAAGCCATTGCCGGCTGGATGGTGAATCGCTCCTTCCTGAAGAAACGCCGCCTGGTGATCCGCTGCAACCTGGAGCGTTGCTTCCCGCACCTGCCAGACAGCGCCTATGACCAGTTGCTTCGGGAAAACGTCAGGGCCTTCTGTCAGACGGCCCTGAGCCTGGGAGAGTTGCTGTGGTGCTCTAAAAAGGCGCAGCAACGGCGCATTCGCATAGAGGACGACGGCCGCCTGGCTAAGCTCAAGGCCGAAGGTAAGCCGCTGATCTTCCTAACCCCCCACACCTTTGGGCTGGACTGGGCCGCCCGTGCCCTGATCTTGGCCGGCTTTCCCCTGTCCAACATCTTCAAGCCCACCGGCAAGCCGGTCTTTGACTACTTGATGTTCAAGAGCCGTACTTGCCAGGGGGGCCTGCAGTTCAGCCGGGGCGAAGGGATGTGCTCCCTGGTCAAAAGTATCCGCAAGGGCTACTCCTGCCTTTATGTCGCCGACCAGGACCACGGCATGGCCTCCTCGGTCTTTGCGCCTTTCTTCGGTACACCCAAATGTACCCTGCCCACCATGGGCCGCCTGGCCCAGGCGGCCCGGGCCCAGGTGGTGCCGGTGATCGTGGGCTACGACCACCATGCCCATCAGTTCGTACTGCACCTGGATGAACCCTTGGTCTCTTTGGAAACAGAAGAGCTAGCCTCCGCCACCCAGATGAACCAGGCCTACGAGCAGTTGATAAGCCGTTTCCCGGCTGACTTCATGTGGTCCTTGAAGATTTTCCGAAACCTAGACGGCAGTCGCCCCTATCCCTGCCCCAAAAGCCACCGTACCCAGATGGCGGGTTAGTCCCGGTTAGATGCAAACCAAAAGGCCTCCGTTTGGAGGCCTTTTTTATTGGGGTATGGCGCCGGTTGCAGCCATGAAAAAGGCCTCCCTTGGGAGGCCTTTTGGCATTGTGCGTACCTCAGTGCAGGACCCGGGCCCGCAGGGTGCCGTCTATGGCCTTGAGTTTCTCCAGCACGTCCTCGGCGTGGGCGGCGTCCACGTCCATCACCACGTAACCGATATTACGGCTGGTTTGCAGGTACTGGGCGGCGATGTTGACCCCCAGATCGGCGAAGATCTGGTTGATGCGGGTCAGTACACCGGGCTGGTTGCGGTGGATATGCAGCAGGCGGGAACGGCCGCTGTGCTCCGGCAGGGACACCTCGGGGAAGTTGACCGCCGACAGGGTTGAGCCGTTGTCGGAGTACTTGGCCAGCTTATTGGCCACTTCCACCCCGATATTGGCTTGGGCTTCCATGGTGGAGCCGCCGATATGGGGGGTCAGGATGACGTTGTCGAAGGCCTGCAACGGGCTGACGAAAGCCTCGTCATTGCCTTTGGGTTCTACCGGGAAGACGTCGATGGCGGCGCCGGCCAGGTGTTTGCTCTCAAGGGCGGCAGCCAGGGCGTCGATGTCCACCACTGTGCCACGGGACGCATTGATAAGGATGGCGCCCCTTTTCATCTGTTCGAGCTCGGCGGTGCCCATCATGTTGCGGGTGGAGGCCGTCTCGGGCACGTGCAGGCTGACCACGTCGGCCTGGCTCAGCAGTTCACCGAGGCTTGCCACCTGGCGGGCATTGCCCAGGGTCAGCTTGCTCTCGATATCGTAGAAGATGACGTTCATACCCAGGGTCTCGGCCAGTACACCCAACTGGGTGCCGATATGGCCATAGCCGATGATGCCCAGGGTCTTGCCCCTGGCTTCATAGCTGCCCACCGCCGCCTTGTCCCACCCACCCCGGCGGGCTGCTGCGGCCTTAGCGGGGATGTTGCGCAGCAACATGATGGCCTCACCCAGCACCAGTTCGGCTACGGAACGGGTGTTGGAGAAGGGGGCATTAAAGACCGGGATCCCCTGGGCTTCGAAGGCGTCCAGGTCCACCTGGTTGGTGCCGATGCAAAAACAACCGACGGCGCAGAGCTTTTCAGCATGGGCCAGTACGTCCTGGGTCAGCTGGGTGCGGGAGCGGATCCCCACGAAGTGGGCGTCCTTGATCTTGGCGACGAGTTCGTCACCGGCCAAGGAAGTCTTGAGGTATTCGATGTTGTGGTAACCCTGGGCGCGCAGGCTTTCCAGGGCACTTTGGTGAACGCCCTCAAGGAGCAGGAAACGGATTTTGTCTTTGTCGAGGGAGTACTGGGCCATGGTCCACCTGGAGTATTTGCTCTAAGAAAACGTTTAGCTACCACCGGCATCCCGACTGGTCAAGGCAGGAAAAAGATGGCGGGAGGTATAGACGGCCAGATGGCCGCCTAAAAGTCAACGGATTTTTACGCCGTCCTGGGTACCGACCAGCACCACATCGGCGCCACGGGCGGCGAAAAGGCCATTGGTGACCACCCCGACGATAGCGTTGATTTGGGCTTCCAAGGCAACGGGGTCGGTGATGTGGAGGTTGTGTACGTCCAAGATCACATTGCCGTTGTCGGTGACCACCCCTTCACGGTAGACGGGATCGCCCCCCAGTTTCACCAATTCCCTGGCCACATGGGAGCGGGCCATGGGAATGACCTCTACCGGCAGCGGGAAGGTGCCCAGCACCTCGACGGTCTTGGTGTCGTCGACGATACAGATGAACTTGTCGGCCACGGCGGCGACGATCTTCTCGCGGGTCAGGGCGGCGCCGCCCCCTTTGATCATGTGGTTCTGGCCGTTGATCTCGTCGGCACCGTCCACGTAGACGGACAGCTCAGGGACGCTGTTGAGGTCGAATATCTCGATCCCCAGATCCTTGAGTTTGGCGGTAGAGGCTTCGGAAGAGGATACGGCGCCTTTGATCTGGTGCTTGATGGTGCCCAGGGCGTCGATGAAATGGTTCACGGTGGAACCGGTGCCAACCCCAACGATGCTGTCTTTTACCACGTAATCCAAGGCTTTCCAGCCTACGGCTTTTTTCAGTTCATCTTGTGTCATCAGCGGGGGCTCCAGGGGTAAGAGACGGGCATTATATCAGGTACGAAAACGTTTTATCTGCCCTGGGGTGACGATGAGGCCAAGGGGTTTGTCCCAGGCCATGGCCGGCAGGGCAGGGTGTTGCTGTTGGTCGTGGGCCAGCCCCACCACGGGGCCCTGGTAGTTGGCCAGGGTGCGGTCGTAAAAGCCGCCTCCCATGCCCAGGCGGTGGCCGGCATCGTCGAACGCCACCAGGGGGGTGAACACCAAGTCCACGCTGTCCAGGGTCACCAACTGGCGGATGTCCAAAGGGGGCTCGGGAATGCCGAATCGGTTGGCGACCATGGGCGAGCCTGGTCTGTGGCGCAGGAACAGCAGATGGCCGGGGGTGAAGGGATGCAGTACCGGTAGCAGTACCTGCTTGCCCGCCTGCCAGAGGCTGTCCATCAACAGGGCCGGATCCAGCTCGCCGTCGTTGGCCAGGTAAAGGGCCAGGCTATTGGCTTGTCGCACGTCGGGAAGGGCCATGGCTTGGCGGGCTACGGCCTTGGCGGCCTCGGCCTGGGCCTGGGGGCTCAGGGCTCGGCGCTGCTGGCGCGCCCATTGGCGGATGGCGTTGCGATCTGTCATGAAGAGGTGCCCCGGGGTGCCGCTGCGGATGACAGCCCTTGAACCCAATGGTTCAAGGCGGATGTTTAGTTGCCGCCGCAGGCGTCTCAGTACGAGCTGAGCTTGCTCAATAGCAGCAGAGAAAACACCCTTGGATGTAGATATCGGCTCAGGGACATTGATCCACTGGCAAACACCACAGGGTCTTAATTTTTAACCTGATTGACCAGGGCCTGCTCTATGGTGGTCTGCAGGACCTTGATCTTGGAATCCATGGCATCAGCATACTCACGGCTTTGGGCCTGAGCAAGGCGCAGTTCGTGAGTCAGGTTGAGGGCGGCCATGGTCAATAATTGTTCGCGGTTGCCGAGATCGGAGGCCAGACGTAAGGTCTTGAGACGATCGTCGAGATCGCGGGCCGCTTCCTGTAAGGCCGCCTCGTGACCCTTGGGACAGGCGACCCGAAAGCGCCTTCCCAGTACGACAATTTCCAACGTCTCTTGCATCGAGTGCTCTGCCATGCAGTGTCCTTAGGCCTTGTGAATCTGCATCCGACGGCGCCGTTTTCAAAGGAGGCGCACTATAGCGATGCACTTGAGATGGATCAAGGGACTCGGTGTCTTGGGGGCACCGTCCTCTGTGTTAGGATAGCGTTCATACCCCTTTCTGGAAGATGAATATGAGCCACAACGGCCAGACTCCTCATCAATACGTAGGCATGGCCCGGCTGCTGGCCAGTCACCAGGTTACCGCCTCGCCGGCGGAGCTGCACGGTATCCTGACCGGTTTGGTGGCGGCAGGCCTGGACATGGACGGCAAAAGCTGGCTGCCTCCCCTGTATGACTTGACCAACAACGGCCTGGCTTTCAGCCAGCCGGTTAAGGATATGCTCGAGCCCCTCTACCAGCAGCTGTGCCAGCAACTGGTGGCCGGGGAGTTTGACTTCCAACTGCTGTTGCCCCCGGAAGAAGAGCAGCTCGAAGACCGCATTCAGGCGCTCTGTGACTGGGCCCAGGGCTTCCTGGCCGGTTATGGGGTGCAGGCCGCCAAGGCCAAGGTTTCTGAGGAAATAAAGGAAGCCCTGGAAGACCTGGCCGAGATAGCCAACCTCAGCACCGAGGTGGAAGATGACCAGGAAGCGGCCGAGTCCGCCTTTATCGAGGTGGAGGAATACCTGAGGGTGGTGGCCATGCTGGTCTTTAGCAACCTGGGCCAGCGCCCTGGGCAAACCGGCCGTACCCTGCACTGATCCGATGAAGCTCGATATCCTTATCGTCGGGGGCGGCATGGTCGGTGCCACCCTGGCTTGGGGGCTGGCCCGCCGTTTTAGCCACTGGCAGGTGGGCATAGTGGACCCGGCCAGCTTCGGCCAGGACGCCCAGCCCAGCTTTGACGACAGGGTCATAGCCCTGTCGGCGGGCACTGTCGAAGGCCTGGACGGCCTTGGTCTCTGGCCCCTGCTGGCCAATGAAGCCGAGCCCATCCGCCATATCCATGTGGCGGAGAAGGGCGGCTTCGGCCGCGCCCAGCTCCACGCCGAAGACCACCAGATAGCGGCCCTTGGCCAGGTAATACCGGTGCGGGCCTTCGGCCAGGTGCTGAGGGACAAGCTGCCCTGCCAATGGTTCTGCCCAGACCGCATCGCCAAGCTCGACGCCGACCCCGACGGCTACCAGGTCACCCTGGCTTCCGGGCAACAGCTCCATTGCCGGTTGCTGGTGGTGGCCGACGGCGGCCGCTCCGACACCCGCCGGTTATTGGGTATTGAAGCCAGCGAAGCCCCCTACGGCCAAAGCGCCATCATCGCCAATATCAAGACCGCCCAGCCCCACCAGGGCTGGGCCTTCGAACGCTTTACCGATACCGGCCCCCTGGCCCTGTTGCCCATGACCCAGGGCCGGATGAACCTGGTGCTCTGCGTGCGCCCCGACGAGGCCGCTGCCACCCTGGCGCTGGACGACAAGGCCTTTGGCGCCCTGTTGCAGCGGCGTTTTGGCTGGCGCCTTGGCGCCTTCGTGGAAGTGGGGGAGCGCCACAGTTACCCGCTGCACCTTATCGAGGCCGCCAGTTTGCGGGCCCACCGGGCGCTGGTGATCGGCAACGCCGCCCATAGCCTGCACCCCATAGCGGGCCAGGGCTTTAACCTGGGCATGCGCGACATCCTCTGCCTGCTGGCAGCGCTGGACCAGGACGACCCCGGCCACTGGCAAGCCCTGGCCGGTTGGGAAGCGGCCCGCCGCCGAGACCTGGCCCTGACCATAGGGGCCACCGACAGCCTGGCACGGCTCTTTGCCAACGATCTTTGCCCCCTTTACCTGGGCCGTAACCTCGGCCTGGGGCTTCTTAATCACATGCCCCTGGCCAAGCAGCGCTTGGCCCGGCAGATGCTTGGATGGGAAAACTGATGGCCTTTTTGGAAAGCCAAGTCACAGTCGTCGGTGGCGGCATGGTGGGTGCGGCCCTGGCACTGATGCTGGGGCGCGGCGGCGTCAAGGTGCTGCTGCTGGACGGCCAGGTCCCCGCTGCGGCATTCGGTGACGTAGCCGACACCCGGGTTAGCGCCATTTCCGAAGGCTCCCGGCAGATCCTGGCGGGGCTCAAGGCCTGGCCGCATATCCAGCGCAAGGGCCCTTACCAGGCCATGTCGGTGTGGGAAAAGGACTGCTTTGGCAAGCTCGATTTTAGCGCCGAGGACGTCAAGGCTGAGGTGCTGGGGCATATCGTCGAAAACCGGCAGATCCAACTGGCGCTCTGGCAGGAACTGGGCCAGTGCCCGGCTGTGACCTTAAAGGCCCCCGCCAAGCTGACCGGCCTGGAGCAGGGCCAGGAACGGCTGATGCTGACCCTGGACAACGGCGACCTGGTGGCCACCGGACTGCTGGTGGGGGCCGACGGCGCCAACTCCCTGGTGCGCACCCTGGCCGACCTGCCGCTGATATTCCATGACTATGGCCACCATGCCCTGGTGGCGACCGTTGCCACCGAGCTGCCCCATGAAGGTTGCGCCCGGCAAGTCTTCCGCCCCCAAGGGCCCCTGGCCTTTTTGCCCCTGTGGCAGCCCAACCAGTGCTCCATCGTCTGGTCGACGGTGCCAAGCGAGGCCGATGCCCTGATGGCCCTGGCCCCCGAGGCGTTTTCCCAGCGCCTGCGCCTGGCCTTCGACAACCGCCTGGGGGCCCTGACCCTGCTGTCTGACGTGCAGCGCCTGCCCCTGACCGCCCGCTACGCCCGGGATTTCGTCAAACCCCGTATAGCCCTGGTAGGGGACGCGGCTCACAGCATCCACCCCTTGGCGGGGCAGGGGGTCAACCTGGGCTTGGCCGACGCCCTGGCCCTGGCCGAGCAGCTGCTGGATGCCCTGGGGGCGGACAAGGACCTGGGTGATCTCAAGGTGCTGGCGCCCTATGGCCGGGCCCGCAAGGCCCAGGCCCTGAAGATGCTGGCGGCCATGGGTAGCCTCAAAACCCTGTTCGGCAATGGCAATCCATTAATTAAATTGATGCGAAATGCGGGCCTGGCCGGGGTCGGCTCGGTGCCGGTCATGAAGCGGCTTTTCATTGAAGAAGCGCGCGGCGTGGCGGTTCAGGAACAGCTGGTCAAGGTTCGTGATAAGCATCAAATATTCTCACCTTAACCTGGGTTCGGCGCAGCGTTATAATGCCCTGCCTGACAGGTAGGTAATCGTTTTCTTAATCTCTGCCTGTCGCTGTGCCCTGCCAGCCATGAACAGATAAGGGAAACGAGATGACCCAACAAACCGTGCTTTTTGATGCCCACGTCGCCTGTGGCGCCAAGATGGTGGATTTCCACGGCTGGGATATGCCGCTGCACTACGGCTCCCAGATCGAGGAACACAAGGCGGTCCGTTCCGACGCCGGTATGTTCGACGTTTCCCACATGACGGTGGTGGACCTGACGGGCGCCAAGACCCGCGACTTCCTCCGTTACCTGCTGGCCAACGACGTGGCCAAGCTCACCGTGCCTGGCAAGGCCCTCTACACCGGCATGCTCAATGACGACGCCGGCGTGATTGACGACCTCATCGTCTACTTCCTTTCTGAAGACTTCTTCCGCCTGGTGGTGAACTCCGCCACCCGCGAAAAGGACCTGGCTTGGATCTCCAAACAGGCCGCTGCCTTCGAGGTCACCGTGACCGAGCGCCCGGAGCTTTCCATGATTGCCGTCCAGGGCCCCAACGCCAAGGCCAAGACCGCCACCGTGTTCAGCGCCGAGCAGAACGCCGCCGTGGAAGGCATGAAGCCCTTCTTTGGCGTGCAGGCCGGTGACCTTTTCATCGCCACCACCGGTTACACCGGTGAAGCGGGCTACGAAATTGTCGTGCCCCAAGACCAGGCCGTGGCCCTGTGGAACGCCCTACTGGCCGCCGGCGTTAAGCCCGCAGGCCTTGGTGCCCGCGACACCCTGCGCCTGGAAGCCGGCATGAACCTCTATGGCCAGGACATGGACGAGACCGTATCCCCCCTGGCTGCCAACATGGGCTGGACCATCGCCTGGGAACCTCAGGACCGCGACTTTATCGGCCGCAGCGCCCTGGAGGCTCAGAAAGCCGCCGGCACCATGCAGCTGGTGGGCCTGGTGATGGAGCAAAAAGGCGTGTTGCGCCACGGCCAGAAAGTGATCACCCCTGCCGGTGAAGGCGAGATCACCTCAGGCACCTTTTCCCCGACCCTGGGCTTTGCCATCGCCATGGCCCGGGTACCGGCCGGTGACTTCACCGACGCCCAAGTGGACATTCGTAATAAGTTGGTGGATGTGAAGGTCGTCAAGCCCGCCTTCGTGCGCAATGGCAAGAAGGTTTGCTAACCTAAGTCAGTTCACCAGATCAGGTATAAAAGGAACGGAATAACAATGAGCAATATCCCTGCAGATTTGAAATATACCTCGTCCCACGAGTGGATCCGCAAAGAGTCCGACGGCACCTACACCATCGGTATCACCGAGCACGCCCAAGAGCTGCTGGGTGACATGGTGTTCGTTGACCTGCCGGAAGTGGGCAGCAGCGTCAACAGCGGTGACGAAGTGGCTGTGGTGGAATCCGTCAAGGCCGCCTCCGACGTTTACAGCCCCCTGACCGGCGAGATCGTTGCCGTCAACGAGGCCCTGGAAGACGCCCCCGAGACCGTCAACAACGAACCCTACAGCGATGGCTGGCTGTTCCGCGTCAAGGCCACCGACCTGGTCGAGCTGGACGAGCTGCTGGACGCCGAAGGCTACCAGAACGTCATCGACGAAGAATAAGCTAACCCATTGTTGTTCAAAGCCCCGGCGTTTCGCCGGGGCTTTGCTTACCACCTGAGGTGAACATGTCCGATACCCGCCGTTCCCTGACCGAACTCGAATACAAAGACGCCTTCATCGACCGCCACATCGGTCCCGATGCCATGGAGACGGCCGCCATGCTGGCCACCATCGGCGCCGCGTCTGTCGACGCCCTGATTGAAGAAACCGTGCCCGGCTCCATCCGCCTGGATAAAGAGCTGACCATAGGTGCCCCCAAGACCGAAGAAGAAGCCCTGGCCCAATTGCAGGCCCTGGCCGATAAGAACAAGGTCTTCAAGTCCTACATCGGCATGGGTTACCACCCGACCCTGACCCCCAACGTTATCCTGCGTAACGTGCTGGAAAACCCGGGCTGGTACACCGCCTACACCCCTTACCAGCCGGAGATCGCCCAAGGCCGCCTGGAAGCCATCTTGAACTTCCAGCAGCTGTCCATGGACTTGACCGGTATGGACCTGGCCTCCGCCTCATTGCTGGACGAAGGCACCGCCGCCGCCGAAGCCATGGCCCTGGCCAAGCGGGTTGCCAAGAGCAAGTCCAACACCTTCTTCGTCGACCAAGAGTGTCACCCCCAGACCATAGGTGTGGTGAAAACCCGTGCCAGCGCTTTTGGTTTTGAGGTGGTGGTAGGCCCGGCGGCCAGCGCCGAGGGTATGGACATTTTCGGTGCCCTGCTGCAATACCCCGGTACCGGCGGTGACATCCAGGATCACAGCGAACTGACTGCGGCTATCCAGGCCCAGAAGGGTATCGTCGCCGTGGCTGCCGACATCATGGCGCTGCTGCTGCTCAAATCCCCTGGCACCCTTGGCGCCGACGTGGTGCTGGGTTCCGCCCAGCGTTTCGGTGTGCCCATGGCCTACGGTGGCCCCCACGCCGCCTTCTTTGCCACCCGCGACGCCTACAAGCGCTCCATGCCCGGCCGTATCATCGGTGTCTCCAAAGACGCCCGTGGCAAGCCGGCCCTGCGCATGGCCATGCAGACCCGCGAGCAACACATCCGCCGCGAAAAGGCCAACTCCAACATCTGTACCGCCCAGGTGCTGCTGGCCAACATGGCCTCCTTCTACGCCGTTTACCACGGCCCGGAAGGCCTCAAGCGCATCGCCAGCCGCATCCACCGCCTGACCGACATCCTGGCCCTGGGCCTTAAGGACAAGGGCCTGGCTATCCGTAACGGCCACTGGTTCGACACCCTGACCGTCGAGGTCAAGGACAAGGCCGCCCTGCTGGCCGCCGCCGAAGCCAAAGGCGTCAACCTGCGCCGCGACCTCGATGGCGCAGTGGGCCTGACCCTCTCAGAAGCCACTACCCGTGAAGACGTGGCGGAACTGTTCGACATCCTGCTGGGCGCCGGCCACGGCCTGGATATCGCGGCCCTGGATGCCCGTATCCAAGACGGTGAAATCGAGTCCATCCCTGCGCACCTGCTGCGCGAAGACGCGGTGCTGAGCCACCCGGTGTTCAACCAGTACCATTCCGAGACCGAGATGCTGCGTTACATCAAGCGCCTCGAGAACAAGGATCTGGCCCTGAACCACTCCATGATCAGCCTCGGTTCCTGCACCATGAAGCTGAACGCAACCGCCGAGATGATCCCCATCACCTGGCCGGCCTTCGCTGCCCTGCACCCCTTCTGCCCGGACAACCAGGCCGAAGGCTACCACGGCATGATCAATCTGCTGGCCGACTGGCTGGTGAACATCACCGGTTACGACCAGATTGCCATGCAGCCCAACTCCGGCGCCCAGGGTGAGTACGCGGGCCTGCTGGCCATTCGCGGCTACCATGAGTCCCGTGGCGAAGGCCACCGTAACGTCTGCCTTATCCCCAGCTCCGCCCACGGCACCAACCCGGCTACCGCCCAGATGGTGTCCTACAAGGTGGTGGTGGTGGCCTGCGACAAACAGGGCAACATCGATCTGGCCGACCTGCGCGCCAAGGCCGAGGAAGTGGCCGACAACCTGGCCTGTATCATGGTCACCTACCCGTCCACCCACGGCGTCTACGAAGAGACCATCCGTGAGGTGTGCGACATCATCCACCAGCACGGTGGCCAGGTGTACATGGACGGCGCCAACATGAACGCTCAGGTGGGCCTGACCGCGCCGGGCTTTATCGGCTCTGACGTGTCGCATCTGAACCTGCACAAGACCTTCTGTATCCCCCACGGCGGCGGCGGCCCCGGCATGGGCCCCATAGGTGTCAAAAGCCACCTGGCGCCCTTCGTGCCCAACCACGTGGTGATGCAGCTCGACGGCCCCAACGCCGACAGCGGCGCCGTGTCTGCCGCCCAGTTCGGTTCGGCCGGCATCCTGCCCATCTCCTGGATGTACATCGCCATGATGGGTTCTGTTGGCCTGAAAAAAGCCACCGAGTACGCCATCCTCAACGCCAACTACGTGGCCAAGTGCCTGGGCGACAAGTTCCCGGTGCTCTACAGCGGCCGTAACGGCCGGGTGGCCCACGAATGTATCCTGGACCTGCGCCCCCTCAAGGATGAAACCGGGATCAGCGAACTGGACGTGGCCAAGCGCCTGATGGACTTCGGGTTCCACAGCCCCACCATGTCCTTCCCGGTAGCCGGCACCCTGATGGTGGAGCCCACCGAGTCCGAGTCCAAGGCCGAGCTGGACCGCTTCATCAACGCCATGACCGCCATCTATGGCGAGATCCAGAAAGTGGGCCGTGGCGAGTGGACCTTGGAGGACAACCCGCTGGTGAACGCCCCTCACACCCAGGACGACGTCATGGACCCCAACTGGAACCGTGCCTACGAGCGCGCCCTGGCGGTGTTCCCCAACGAAGACGTGCGCCTCAACAAGTTCTGGCCTACCGTCAACCGTATCGATGACGTCTACGGCGACCGCAACCTGTTCTGCTCCTGCGTCCCCACCGACGCCTACGCCGAATAAGGTCATTGCCATCAAAAAGCCCGCCATATGGCGGGCTTTTTATTTGGGCTTTTGCTGATAAAAAACGCACCACAAGAAGGTGCGTTTTTTAATGACACCCAGGTATTACTGGATAAAGTCGATGGCCTTGCGGGCGGCTTTGTAGACAGCGGAACTGACTTTTTCAAAAACCCAGCGCACAAAGTTGTAAGTGATTTTCGCCGGCACTTCCGCCAGGGAGCCGATAAAGGACAACATGTGCCCCAGCAGGCCCTTGGTTTGTTCGTACAGGCCCTCGGCGGCATCGGCGATTTTTTGCAGCGTTTGTGCCATCAGATCCAACATCTGGGAAATGGAGCCGGCAGCAAACTGCAAGGGTACGGCAATGCCGTACTTGAGGGCGTCACCCAGCAGGGTTTTCAGGGCGGCGGTCAGCATATACATGTAGCGGGTGGTGAAAGAGGCGTTATGGCGCTTTTCATAGTCCAGCCGTACTTTTTGGTTGTGGAAGCTGTCGCTGCGCAGGCGCACCGCACCCCAGTCATCATAGGCGGCGGTGTTGAGATAGCCGGGGGTAGCCCTGACGCTCATCTTGTGGGCCTCGGCATTGATGCCGCTGGCGCCATCCAGGCAGAACTCCTGGCCACCGTAGGGGGCGTGGTAGAAGGGCCAGATGGGCACCATGGGTACCGGATCGGCGCCGTGAATACAGCGGTAGATCTTGTTGAGGCCGGCGGTGCTTTTGATGGCGTAGCCGCTCAAGCCCACCCTGGGGCAACCGAAGGAATAAAGATTCACGGTGCCACCGAAGCGCACCTTGATCCAGTCGGCGGTCAGGGAGGCAAGGGCGCCACCCAGGCTGTGGCCGACGCAGTGCACAGTGCCACGGAATGCCTTGCCCAGCAGCGGCGTCAGGGCACGGTCCAGCTCCCCTTTCATGGACTCGAAGGTGCGCTGGAAGCCCAGGTGCACTGTGCTGCCGTTTTCGGTGGCGGCAAAGCCGACGCTGAGATCGGTGACGGCGTCGCGCATGTCATGCCAGTTGGCGTCAGTACCCCTGATGGCAACCACCAGATCACCCTCGTAGAGATCCTTGCCGGTGCCGATGACACCGAAGCCGGTTTTCAGCTGCAGCACCTTGGAGACCAGGCCGCCGGATACACCGGTGACGGGGCCCTGGGAGAGATCGAAGTTGAAATAACGGCCTACGACAGGGTCCACCGACATGCGGAATTTTCCGCTGGCGCCGGGCTTTTTAATTTCATAAACCATGCTGGCCATGTAAGCGGCCATTTTGGGTGATAGCGCTGGCATCGCAAAGCTCCTTTTTAAATTAAATTCCTTGGTGACGCACTATTATTCGAAATTACAGATACTGAAAACGCCTTGGGTAAAATCGGTGCCGTCTTGGCGGTCGAAATGGTATTCCTTTTCCGGGTGGGTCAGGTCACATTCCAATTTAGCCAGTTTTTCTTCCACCACTTTTTCAGATGTGATGCCGGGCAATACCGTATACCAGAGCGTGTAATTTTGATTGTTCCACTCAACGAATATTTCCTGGAATACCCGGGTTTCGTCGAACAGCTTACTGGGCAGGTTTGACTCTATGACCTTTTCAGGAAAGCTGAAATAGCCCTGCTCGTCGGTACGGGCGGTGAGCTTGTGCTCGTCGCCATACGTCAGGGAGTAAATCACTTCCAAGTTGCTCAGGGGCTGCCCGTTCAGAGTAACGCGGCCATTTACTGCGGGCGTCAAATGAACGTTTTCTTTTTTAGGAATTCCAAACATACTTGCAATCGCCTGATATGAGAGGAGGAGCAGAAGAGTGGCAACCAGCACCGTTAAATAGAACGGCTTGGCTTTAATGCCGAAGCGGTATGTCTTCATATCCATCCGTGGTTGAGTCCATCGTCAAATGACCCAAAGAGTTTACCCCAGCCCCCGGGGAATGCCAATTCCAGCACAGGCCGCAGACAGTCGCCATAGGAATAAAGTGCTAATATGGATGACGCTTTTATAAATAAGGCATGGTGTTATTTATTTTTTGTTTTATTGCCTTTTAGGATTTGCGGGCGACTGGTCGCTTATAGTTGATAGCGGCCGTTAGCGTCTGGCACCTGTGTCCTTTTCCCCTGCGACGTCCAGGCATTGGCCCGCGCCCAACCCTTTTTGGTTTAACGCGATAAGAAACATGGATCACCGATGATGACCTCTGCAACCGCAGCTGTGCCGGGGATGGACGCCACCCCGATCAGTATCTTTGATGCCCCCAGGATTAAGGCGATCAGGGCCAAGACAGGTTTAACCCAGAAGGCCTTTGCCGCCATGATCGAAGTGAATATGGGTACCTTGCGCCATTGGGAGCAGGGGCGCCGCGAGCCCACGGGGCCGGCGAAAGCCATACTGCGTGCCTTGGAAAACGACCTGTCGCGGGTCATGGCCGCCCTCAAATAACAAAGCCCCGCCAAAGCGGGGCTTTTTCTTGCCTGTTTATCTAGTCGTCCAGGTGGCCCTGGGCCAGGCGCAAGGCCGGCAGCAGCGAGGCGGGCAACAAAGGCCCGTGGCTAAGGGCGGGATATTCGCGGTAATGCACCCTGACGCCGGGCAGCTCAGCCAGTTGGCGGCTGGCTTGGCGGATGGCATCAGGGGGAGCCTTGCCCCTGGCCGGGCGAGGCCCCCTGTCCTTTGCCTTGGCGCCGCCATGCATGATCAATACCGCCGTGCCTGGGGCAGGGGGATGCTCGGCCAGGGCCTTGAGGCGCGCCAGGGGCTCACCGTCTTGCCACCAAAAGGACGGGTCGGCAGCGGCGTAAGCCTGAAAACTTGCCGGCGCCGTGGCCAGCACGTGCATGGTAAAGAGGCCGCCGAAAGAATGACCCCACAAGGTCTGGCGCTGGCGGTCGATGGTCACGAGACCCGCTACCAGCGGTTTTATCTTGGCTTCGATAAGGGCGAGAAACTCATCGGCGCCGCCGGCCGGCCTTTCTCCTTCGATAGGTTTGCCGTCCAGGGCCGGCGGCGTGTAGTCCAGGGCCCTGGCGTTCACGTCAAAACGCAGTTCGGTCTGGTAACCGATAGCCACCAGCACCGGCAGGGTTTGGGCGGCCAGGGGGGCCAGTTTATTGTCGTCAAGGGCCGCCATGGCGGCATTGCCGTCCAGCAGGTAGAGCACCGGGAAGCCGGCTTCGGGTGCCTGGGCCTTGGGAATGGCCACCGTCAGCTTGTAGTGGCGCTGGCCGTCCGCCGAGTCCAGCAGTTGGCTTTGGAAACGGTAGTAGCGGGAGCTGCCATCGGCCCAGGTGGGGCCCAGGGGCTTGGACAGGTCGGGGCGGGCCTGGGCGCCAAAGGCCAGCAGGCATAGCAACAGGACACGTAACATCAGTAAGTCCTCATAATAAAAAAGCCCGCCAGGCGGGCTTTGTCAGTTAGAAGCTGTAGGTGGCTGACAGGTAGTAGGCGCGGCCCGGCTCGTTGTAGGTGTTGGCACCGGCCCCGCCACTGTTGTTTTCACGGAGCAACTGGCGGTCGGTAAGGTTGGTGACGCCGAAACCAAAACGCAGGGCGTAGTTCAGGCGGTAGCTGCCGCCCAGGCTCAGCACCGAGTAAGGGTCTCGCTCCTTGAGGGCGTCCCCTTCGGCGCTGGCACCGGTGCTGGTGAGGTTACGGGGCTTCTGAGTGCCGTAACGGGTGGCGGTGAAAGACAGCATCAGCGCCTCATTCACCTGCCAGTCGAGCATGGAGTTGACGGTATAGCGGGGGATCACCGACAGGGGCTCACCTGTGTCCTTGTCGTTGTTTTCATCCATGTAGGTGAAGTTGGTGTTCCAGCTCAGCACCTCGCCCATCTGGCCCAGCAAAGGCACCTTGAGGTTACCTTCCACCCCTGCCACCACCGCCTTGTCGGCGTTGCTCCACTTGAAGACGCGGCCGTCGCTGTCGGTGGTACCGGTGGGCACCATGCCGGAGATGATCTTGTTCTTATAGTCGTTGCGGAAGTAGGCCAGGCTGGCGGTCCAGCCGCCGTTGACGTACTCCAGGCCCAGCTCCTTGTTGACGCTGGTCTCGGCGTCCAGGTCGTCATTACCCTGGATATAGCAGCCGGCTCCCAGGCTGGGGAAGTCTACAGGGCAGCCGTTGCCTCTGGTGTAGTAGAGGTAGTTGGGGTTGGCCTGGTAGAGGTTGGGGGCCTTGAAGGCCTTGGCAATGCCGCCGCGCAGGGTCAGGTTGTCGGTCAACTGGTAGGCGGTGCTCAGGTAGGGGCTCCAGTTGTTGCCGAACAGGCTGTTGTGGTCAAAGCGCACCCCGGGGGTGAGGATCCAGTCCAGGGTCAGCTCGATATTGTCTTCGACGTAGAGGGCCTGGTAAGTGGCGTCGGACTTGCCGTCACGGGTGCCTTCTTCGGCGCCCGGTACCGCGCCGCCGGAGCCTGTGCCTTGGCTCATGGAGTAGGGGTCGTCCAACTCGTCCTTGCCCAGTTCCATACCCAGGGTCAGCATCTGGCTGAGGCCGGCAAAATCCAGGGGGATGTTGATGTCACCGTTGAGGGTCAGACTGTCCAGGGTAGAGGTGGACTTGGCGCCGTCGTTGGTGATGCTGCCTTCCACGCCGCCGGCCAGGCCTTCGTTGAGGCGATAGTTGCGGGTGTTTTCATAAGCCAATACCAGGTTGGAAGTGGCAAAGCCCCAGTCGGCCCTGTGGGCCACGGACGCGGCGCTGCGGTAGACGGTGTTGGTTTCGGCGCCGCCGTTGGCCAATTCGGTCAACAGGTCAGAGCCGTTGCTGCTCACCGCCCTGTCACCGGCGTAGATGTTGCCCTGGCGGCTGTAGCCGGCTTCAAATTCCAGCACCTGCTCCGGGCTCAGATCCCAGCGCAACAGGCCGTTGATGTCCTTGTTGCGGACCCCCTCACGGCCGGCCGGGGGGGTGGCCCCCTCGCTGTTGGCAAAGTCGCCGTTGAGATCCAGGCTGTCGGCGTCGGTTTTATTGATGTTGCCGTAGAGGCGGAAAGACAGGTCCTGGCTCAGGCCGCCGGCCAGGTTAAAGCCCAGGCGGCGGGTATTGCCTTCGCGGCTGTCCTCGGGCTCGGCTGCAAAGAGGCTGACGGAACCGGTCAGGGCTTCGCTGGGGGCTTTGGTGACGATGTTGATCACGCCGCCGGCGGCGCCGGAACCGTAGCGGGCAGCGGCCGGGCCGCGCAGCACCTCGATACGCTCTACCGCTTCTACCGGCACCCAGTTGGTGTCGCCCCGGCTGTTACGCTCACCGGAGCGGCCCATGCGTACCGCATTGCGCGAGCTGACCGGCTTGCCGTCCACCAGGATCAGGGTGTTTTCCGGGCCCATGCCACGCAGATCGATTTGGCGGTTATTGCCGTACTGGCCGGAGGCGCTGTTGCCGGTGAGGTTGACCCCGGGCATCTTGCGGATGATCTCGGACAGATCGTTGGCCGGCGGGCGGCGGATCAGATCCTCGGCAGTAATGACCGACACCCCCAGCGACTGCTTCACCTGCTCCTGGGCCGTACCCAGCACCAGGATATTTTCCTGGGCATCCTGCTGCTTGGCCTCATCGGCATGGGCAAAGGCGGCGCCAAGCGCCAGAGTCAGGGCGCTGCAGGCAAAAAGGGCAGCAGGAGTGCGGGTGGCCATGGAATATCCTCTTCGTGGCTAAGCGGGAATCACTCACATATACAAATGAGAGTGATTATCAATGGCGACGAAGGGTACTGCTCACAACAATGGCTGTAAAGCTAAAAACTCCGGTGGATGCGACGAACGGTTGGCCTTGGCCAATGGACGGGAAAGGCTCTAAGGAAGGATGGCGGAGCCACCAAGGATCAGGGGTAGATCTCGATGGGTGTACCTGGGGCCACGGCAGCCCAGAGCTCGTCCATGTCTTGGTTGAGCAGGGCGATGCAACCGTTGGTCCAGTTGGACGGTTGCACCCTGGGGTTAAAGCCGCTGCGCTGGCCGTGGATCATGATGCGCCCACCAGGGGGCACGCCCATGGCCCTGGCCCGGGCTAGATCATCGGCATTGGGGTAGTCGATATGGATGGCCTTGTAGAAGGCGGAATCGGCTTTCTTGTAGTCCAGCAGGTAACGCCCCTCAGGGGTGCGTTGGTCACCCTCGCGAGTCTTGTGGCCAAAGGGGGCCGATCCCAAGGCTATCCAGAAGCGCTTGAAGACCTGGCCGTCTCTTACCAAGGAAAGGCTGTAGCTGGACTTGTGCACCACCACCTTGTCGGCCTGGGATGAGGCCGGGGCCAGGCTGGAAAACAACAGCAGGCAGCAAGACAGCAGCACTTTCATTGGGCACCTCAAGACGTTCACCTTTTATTCATAGTAAAGGGCCTGGGTAAAAATAAAAGGAGGCCGATCACGCTTTTTAAAAGCGACAGGGGGTTGGTGAATCCTTATATTAGCCTTGGCTTCTTGCGAGGCTAATCGCAGGCGACCATAGTCTTTTCTTGTTCTATCAAGCTGTTAGTGGCAAGGAGGCAAGATGAAGCGCAAGCACCCTCTGTTGGGACTGCTATTGGCAACCAGCATGCTCAGCCTGGGGGCCATGGCCTGTACCAGGGTGGTCTACCTAGGTGACAAAGGGGAGGTGATCACCGGCCGTACCATGGACTGGAAGGTAGATGTGGGTACCAACCTGTGGGTATTGCCAAGGGGCATGGCCCGCACTGGCCAGGCGGGGGAAAACTCCCTGCGCTGGACGTCCAGATACGGCTCGGTGGTGGCCACCGGATACGATATTTCCACCACCGACGGGGTTAACGAGAAGGGCCTGGCCGCCAACCTGCTGTGGCTGGTGGCGTCGCAGTACCCGGACTTCAACCAGGACAGCAAACCCGGGCTGACCATAGCGGCCTGGGCCCAGTATGTGTTGGACAATTTCGCCACAGTGGACCAGGCGGTCAAGGCCTTGGCCCAGGAGCCCTTCACCTTGGTAACGGACCAGGTGCCTGGCGAAAAACGCCTGGCCACCTTGCACCTGTCGTTGTCCGACAGCAGTGGCGACAGCGCCATCATCGAGTACCTGGGAGGCCGCCAGGTGATCCACCACGGCCGTCAGTACCAGGTGATGACCAACTCTCCCGTGTTCGACCAGCAACTGGCCCTGAATAGCTACTGGCAACAGATTGGTGGCACCGTGATGTTGCCCGGGACCAACAGGGCGTCTGACCGTTTTGCCCGGGCTGCCTTTTACATCAATGCCATTCCCAAGCACGAAGACCCAGCCAAGGCGGTGGCCAGCGTATTTAGCGTGATACGCAATGTCTCGGTCCCCTTTGGCCTGACGACGCCGGACCAGCCCAATATTTCCTCCACCCGTTGGCGGACCCTGGTGGACCACAAGGCCATGCGCTATTTCTTCGAGTCGGCCCTGACCCCCAATACCTTCTGGGTCAACCTCAAAGATCTCGATTTCTCCGCCGAGACCGGCCAGGTGAAAAAACTGGATTTGGGGCCAGAGCAGCGCAATGTCTATGCCGGCAATGTGGCTGGCAAGTTCCAGGCGAGTCCGCCCTTTCCCTTTCTTGGGCTGACTCCATAAGCGTTTAAAAAAGGGCCCGCAAGGGCCCTTTTCTCAGTAGAAGCTGTAGATGAAGCTGATGCCGAAGGTCCGTGGCGGGGCATAGATCTCGGTGCTGATACTGAGGTCGGAGCTGGCCAGGTCCTGTACATAGACCTTGTCGTCCTGGTCCAGCAGGTTCTTGGCCCAGAGCATCACTTCCAGGCTGCCGTCATCGGACACCAGGCCCAGTTGGGCGTTGACCCTGTGGCTGTCGTCCAACTTGGTGCTGTCAAGGTTGCGGGCGTCGGAATACATGGCGCTGTGGTAGCTGTAATCAAGGCCGGCGAACAGGTCCCAGTTGCTCAGCAGCGGGTAGTCAAGGTTGACGCCGGCGGTGGCGGTCCACTTGGAGGCGCCGGGCAGCCGGTTGCCGGTGCAATCATCCACGGCGTGGCAGTTGCTGAAGTCATCGAAGGTGGCGTCGGCATAACCCAGGGCGGCATTGAAGGACAGGTACTGATGGGCCCTGACCGTCAGTTCCGCTTCAAGGCCCTTACTGGTGGCGGCGGGGCCGTTGATCACCCGGTTAACACCGGCGTCGTCCACCACCCGGGTCTGGATGTCCTGGTAATCCAGGTAGAAAGCGGCCAGGTTCAGGCGCACCCGGCGCTCGAACAGATCGCTTTTCAGGCCCAGCTCATAGCTGGTGACCTGTTCCCGGCCAAAGTCCATCTGCGGGTTGCTGGTGTCGCCCCCGATAGCGTCCAGGGACTGGGGCCGGAAGTTATAGCCCCCTTCCTTGTAGCCACGGGACACCTTGGCGTAGGTGTGGATGGGCTGATCGGTCAGCCCCTCGATACGGGCATTGGCCCCCAGGGTCCAGGACAGGAAGCTGTCGTCCTGCTTCTGGTGGGTTTCGGGAATGTCGTGGTAGTCCAGCAGGTAGACGCCGGGCAGAGAGGTGGCAAAACCGTTCTGGAAGAAGCGCATCTTCTTGTCCACCTGGGAATAACGCAGGCCGACAAAACCGCTGTAGATGTCGCTGAAGTCGTAGGTGAGGTTACCGAAGGCGGCGCTGCTCTTGGTGCTCAAATCGCCCCCCAACGTTACCCCGGCCCTCGGCGCCAGGTTCAGGCTCTGGGGGTAGGGCTGGGGCAGGCCGGTGGGGATACCGAAGATACCGGCCGTCGAGCCGAAGGCCTGGTCGTTGACTGCGTCGTTATCCAGATAATAGAGGCCGGCCACATAGCGCAGGGGCTGGTCCGAGGGGGAGATCAGCTGGAATTCCTGGGTGAACTGGTCGTTGTTCTCGGTTTCTACCGAATGGTAGAGGCGGATGTCGGTGCCGTCGGCGTCATTGCCGACGCTGGAATCATAGACTTTGCGGGCGGTGATGGCCTTGAACTCAAAGCCGTTGTCGAAGCGGTAGCTCAAGGTGGCATCCAGGCCCCAGTTGTCGCGGCTGCCAAAGGACTCGTCGGCATTGGCGTAGAGGTCGCGCTTGCCCGGGGTCAGGTAGTCGGCGGCGCTGACGCCGTTGTTGTACAGGCCAAGGGCGGCCAGGCCATAGGGGCTGACGGCGGTCAGCTTGTTGGCCGGGGGCAGGGAGTCTTCCTTTAACAGCTCGGCGTTGACGTCCAGGGTCAGCTGGTCGTTGGGGGTAAAGCGGAACTGGGCGCGGCCGCCGTAGCGGTCGTCGTCTTGCAGGTCTTCGCCGCCGGCCAGGTTGTGCTGGTAGCCGTCCCGTTTCACCGAAAAGCCGGTCAGGCTGGCGGCCAGGGTGTTGTCGATAAGGGGCCCGGAGATATAGCCGTTGAAGCGGCGCAAATCGTAGTTGCCAAGGTCAATCTTCAGTTTGCCTTCCAGCAAATCGGAGGGCTTGCGGGTAACGATATTGACCACCCCCAGGTTGGTGTTCTGGCCAAACAAGGTGCCCTGGGGGCCGCGCAGCACTTCCACCCGCTCTATGTTGCTCAGCTCCTGGTTAAAGCCGGTGGCCCTGGCATAGACCACGCCGTCCACGTAAATGCCCAGGCCCGGGCTGGTGCCGGAGTTGAACACACCGTTGGGGTTGGAAGGCACGCCGCGCATGTTGACCGTGGTGGCAAAGGGAGAATAGGTGGCCATGGTCAGGTTGGGCACCGAGTATTGGATATCCTGGAAAGACTGGATATTGCCCCGTTCCAGATCCTTGTTGCTCAGCACCGACACCGCCAGGGGCACTTCCTGCAGGTTCTCACCGCGCTTTTGCGCCGTGACGGTGATCTGTTCCACTTCCAGGTTGTCGCTGTCCTGGGCCAGGGCATTGCTCAGGGGCAGCAGTATCAGCAGGCCGGGCAGGGCGGTTTTGGGGGATGGCTTCACTGTCCTTCTCCTTGTCAGGGCTATTGTTATGGCCAGCGTCCCGTTACGGCAAAGGACGGCATTGGCGTTGTTATAACCAAGGTCGCGAGGGGCGGCGTCCGACTTTGCAAAGTTGTAGCGAAATGGTGCAAGCAGTTGTACGGATTGGCAAAGCTGGAATAGGAAAGTACCGCATTTTGTGAGCTGGCGCCTTTTCCCTGACTGTTATTCATTTGTAATCTAGGGGCCATAACAACAAAAGAAGGGAAGTATCATTGATGCAAGGGCTGCTGGATAGGGAATTGACGTTGCACCTAAACAGCCTGGTGATACTGCTGGGTGTGGCCATGGGCCTGGGATTGGCCTTTTACATGTGGTGCCATGCCGCCGCAGGCAAAGCGGCCCGCCTTTGCCTGGGGCTGATGATGGCGGTGGTGGGAGTCTTGGCACTGACCTATGTGCTGCGCCGGGAATCCCTGGGATTGGGGCTGGTGCTGCTGACCCTCACCTCCCTGCAGATGGCCTTGGGGCCGCTGCTCTACCTTTATACCCGTATCCTCACCCAGGACGGCTTTCGCTGGCAGCGCCGCCAGCTGTGGCATTTCTTGCCGGTCCTGCTGTTGGGTTTGCTGTGGCTGGGGCAACTGCCCCTGGCCGAAGACGGCGTGCTGACCCTGTCTTGCGCCACCATTGGCCCTTGCGATCTACTGAACCAAAGCCGCTTTGTGCACAGGGCCTTTACCTGGATGTCGCTGCTGGCCTACGGCTGGTGGTCCCTGACCCTGCTCAAGCCCTACGGCGAGCGGATCCGCGCCTGCTATTCGGATATCGAAGGCATCAACCTGGCCTGGCTGCAATTGCTGGTTCGCAGCTTCCTGGGGCTGACGGTGCTGGCCATGGCCATGGAACTGGGCCATCACCTGGGGCTGCCCCTGGATCTCAACGGTGCCCAGCTTCAGGCCTGGGGGCCGCTGCTGTGGTCGGTGCTTATCGTGCATTATGGCCTGCGCCAACAGGGGGCCAGCAAGGGCAGCCCCCCCGACGCGCCGGCGGCTCAGGCCGAGCCCCGCAAGTACCAGACCTCCAGCCTCACCAAGAGCGACGCCGGCCAGTTGTGGGAGCGCCTGCAGCGGCTAATGGTCAAGGAGGCCCCCTATCTGGAACATGGCCTGAAGATCTCCGAACTGGCGGCCCGCCTGGACGTGCCGCCCCACCATTTGTCGGAAACCATCAATGGCCTGGCCGGCCAGAGCTTTTACGACTACATCAATCAGTTTCGCCTGGACCAGGCCCTGCGGCTGCTGGCGGATCCGGCTTTTGGCCACCTGTCGGTGACGGAGGTGGGCTTTGAAGCCGGTTTCAACTCCAACTCCACCTTCTTTGCCCATTTCAAGAAACGCTACAACCAGACCCCCAGCGCCTACCGGCGCCAATTGCAGCCCGCCGAAGCCGGATAATTGCAGTTTTGCAAAGGCGGACGTCAGGGCCCTTTGGCTGGGGTATACCCCTGAACATCGCACCCGGTATGGCGCCGGGTGCCTTTGTTGAGAGGTCCAAGGCATGACGATTCGAAGAGCCCTGCTGGTACTGCTGGCGGCCCTGGTACTGTTGGCGGCAGTGCTGGTGGTCCGTACCCTGCAATTTACCCCCGCCCCCCAACCCCAGCAGCCGCGCCAGACGGTGGCGGTGGATGCCCAGCAGGTGGCGGCCCACCTGGCCGAGGCCATTCGTTTCAGGACAGTGTCCTACGGTGAAGCCGAGCGTATCGACTACGACCAGTTCGGCGCCTTTATCCAATGGCTGGGCCAAACCTATCCCAAGGTCCACCAGGTGCTGAGCCGCACCCCCATCAACCAGTACACCCAGCTCTATCGCTGGCAGGGCACTGATCCCAGCCTGGCCCCGGTGTTGCTGTCGGCCCACTTCGACGTGGTGCCGGTAGATCCGGGCAGTGAAGCCCTGTGGCAGCACCCGCCCTTTGCCGGCGTGGTGGCGGACGGCCAGGTATGGGGCCGGGGCGCCTTGGACGACAAAGGCTCGGTAGTGTCCCTGATGGAGTCCCTGACGCTGCTGATAGATCAAGGCTTTAGCCCCAAGCGCACCATCTTGGTGGCCCTCACCCATGACGAGGAAATCGGCTCGCGCCACGGTGCCCAGGCGGTGGTGGCTAAGCTCAAGGCCGACGGCATCAAGCCGGCCTGGTCCCTGGATGAAGGCTCTTTTATCCTCGACGGCGTGGTGCCCGGCGTCACCCAGAAGGTGGCCAGCATCAATGTCGCCGAGAAGGGCTTTTTAACCCTGGAACTGGTGGCCAGGGCCCAGGGCGGCCACAGCTCCATGCCCCCCAGGGAAACGGCGGTAGGGATATTGGCCAAGGCCCTGGTCAAGCTCCAGGACCACCCGGTGCCAGGCGGCCTTGATGGCCTGAGCGCCGAGATGTACGGCACCCTGGCCCGCAACATGGGCTTTGGCAAGCGCCTGCTTTTTGCCAACCGCTGGTTGTTCGACCCCCTGATCACCGGTGCCCTGGAAGCCATGCCCAGCGGCAATGCCCTGCTGCGCACCACCACCGCCCCCACCATGCTGTCCGGTAGCGTCAAGGCCAACGTCTTGCCCATCGAAGCGGTGGGTACGGTCAACTTCCGCCTCCACCCCCGTGACAGCGCCGAATCGGTGGTGGCCTATGTCAAAGAGCAGATCCAGGACCCCCGGGTCGAGGTCAAGGTCACCGACAGCATGGACGCCTCCCGGGTGTCCAGTGCCGACACCGACGGCTTCAAGGCCCTGGCCCAGGCGTCGCAGCAGAGCTATGGTCAGTTGGTGGTTACCCCCGGCCTGACCCTGGGAGCCACCGACAGCCGCTTTTACGATAACTGGGCCGACAACGCCTACCGCTTTACCCCCATGGTGCTCAGGGCCGACGAGATCCCCTTGTTCCATGGCACCAATGAACGGGTGCGTATCGACAACCTGGCCGGGGCGGTCAGCTTTTACACCCTGTTGCTGACCCACAGCTGCGGCGGCTGAGCAGCCTGGCCGGGCTCGGCTATTCTTGGACCTGTAACCCGCCAACCAAAGGGAATGCGCATGTCCGTGGAAATGATGAGCCTGGCCTTATCCACCCTGTTACTGTTGCTGCTGGTGTTGATCGCCGCCAGCCTGCATATCCAGCAGGCCGGCTTCAAGGCGGTGATGGGCAACAGGGAAGCGGTGGCCGAGCCTTCCGGTATCGCCGGCCGGGCCCGCCGGGCCCATGCCAACCTGCTGGAAAACCTGCTGCCCTTTGCCGTGGCGGTATTGATGGCCCAGGCCCTTGGGGTGTCCAGCAGTTACACCGTGGCCGGCGCCTGGCTGTTCCTGGGGGGCAGGGTTGCCCATGGGGTCTTTTACCTGCTGGGGGTAACGGTGCTGCGCACCTTGGCCTTTTTTACCGGCCTGGCCGGCATAGCGCTGATACTGGTGCCGCTGCTGTTTCGCTAAGGCTTACCAGAACACCAGCACCACAGTTGCCGCCGTCAGGGTGCCCATGCCATGGGCAAACCAGCGCTGGCGGCGGGGGCTGTGCAGTAGCCGGCGTATCCCCACCCCAAAGCCTATCCACATCAGGTTCATCACCGAGCCGCTCACCAGCCAGGCCAGCATCAGCCACCAGATAGACGGCCAGTATTGGCTGCCGGGCAGGCTGAAGGCACTGACCGAGGCCAAGGTGGTGGCCCAGATCTTGGGGTTGACGAATTGGAAGGCGGTGGCGCCAAGCACCCCGATGGGCTGGTCCTGCTGGGACTGGTCCTGGCTAAAACGAACCTGGGCGATACGCCAGGCCAGGTACAGCAGGTAAAGCGCCGAGGCCACTTGCAGGCTGCGATGCAGGGCCGGGTAGCGGGTCAGTAATTCGCCCATGCCGGCGGCCACCCCCAGCAGCATCAGCACGCCCCCCAGCCTTATCCCCAACCAGAACGGCAGGCTGCGCCACAGGCCAAACTGGGCCCCGCTGGCGGTCAACAACATGTTGTTGGGCCCCGGTGTGCCGGCGGCGGCGGCGGTAAATAGCAGGGCGGCGCCGAAGGTGCTCAACAGCTCAGGGGTCATGCGTTTTCCTTTATTGTATGCATACAATTTTCTTGGTAGATACCGGGCTTGTGCAGCTCCATCAGCCCTTCGGGATTGGCCGGGGGCACAAAGCCCAGTTGCCGGTATAGGCCCTGGGCGTCACGGGTGACCAGCAGAATGCGGCGCAGCCCCTGGCACCATTGCTGGGCAAACACCGACTGGAGCATCCAGCGAGCCAGGCCCTGGCCCTGGTAGGGGGCCAAGACAAACACATCCGCCAGGTAGGCAAAGCTGGCCCTGTCGGTGATCAGGCGGCCAAAGCCGATCTGCTGGTCGCCATGGAACAGCCCAAAGCAATAGGAACCGGCCATGGCCTTGGCCACCTGCCCCTGGCTGATGCCCTTGGCCCAGTAGCTTTGGGTCAGGTAACCGTGGATAACCGCCAATTGCTGGCGGCCGGGATCGTCGCTAAGAATGATGTCGCCCTGGTAAGACTCCATGGGATCTCCCTACTGGTATCGGCCTGGTCTTTCTGTAAAAATCATGCAATCCGTTGGTTTTGTATGGCAACAATTTTATTGTTATGGTGACAATCTGGGTGCCCGATCTGACCCCTTTCCAGGGGCCCAAATACCAAAGGCTGGCCGACGCCCTGGGGGCCGCCGTGGCCGGTGGCGAGCTGACTCCGGGTAGCCGGCTGCCGCCCCAGCGGCAACTGGCCGATCGCCTGGGGGTGACGGTGGGCACCGTGACCCGGGCTTATGCCCTGGCGGAGCGCCGTG
This sequence comes from Gallaecimonas xiamenensis 3-C-1, assembly GCF_000299915.1. Lineage (NCBI taxonomy): Bacteria > Pseudomonadati > Pseudomonadota > Gammaproteobacteria > Enterobacterales > Gallaecimonadaceae > Gallaecimonas > Gallaecimonas xiamenensis. Next base: position 45,702 of record NZ_AMRI01000022.1, on the reverse strand, counting down.
GCTTGGTGGAGGCCAGGGTGGGCAGCGGCACCTTTGTCAAAGGGGTGGTCGAAGAGGCTCCCAAGCTGCAAAAGGCGCCCCTGGCCATGGACGGGGCCATGGCCCCCCTTGGGCCCCAAACCCAGATGATGAGCACCGCCCTGGCCGCCTTGGCCAGTGACCCCTTGGGGCTGGCCGCCTGCCTACCCTATCCCCAGGACAACGGCCTGCCCGAGCAGCGCCAGCGCTTTTTAGACTGGTTGGCCGGTCAGGGGCTGGCGGTGGAGGATGACCAGCTGCTGCTGACCTGCGGTGGCCAGCACGGCATCAGCCTGGCCCTGCAGGTATTGTGCGAGCCGGGGGATACTGTGCTGTGCGAGGGCTTGGCCTTTGCCGGCATCAAGCTGGCCTGTGAAAGCCAGGGCCTCAAGGCCGTTGGCCTGGTCATGGACGACCAGGGCCTGGTGCCGGAGGCCCTGGAAGCAGCTTGCCAGCAATACCGGCCCCGGGTGCTCTACCTGACCCCCAACCTGCAAAATCCCCGCTGCCTGACCATGCCCCTGGCCCGTCGCCAGGCCCTGCTGGCGCTGTGCGAGCGCCATGACATCTGGGTTATCGAGGACGACGTCCAATTCAGCGACCCCAGCCTCAAGCCGCCGTTCCTGGTCAGCCTGGCTCCCCAGCGGGTGCTAATGCTGTCGAGCTTTTCCAAGCGCTTTGCCGGCAGTGTGCGGGTGGGCTTTGTGCTGAGCCCGCCGGCCCTGAAAAACCGCCTGCGCCTGAGCCTGCAGGCGTCGGTCTGGGCGGTGTCCCCTTTGCTGCTGGAGCTGGTCAGCCGCTGGCTGGAAGACGGCCAGATGGCGGCCCTGGAGCAGTGGCTGGCGGACGAGATGCGCCAGCGCCGGGCCTTGGCCGAGGCGGTGCTGGGCCCAGGCTTGTTGCAAGGGGAGAGCAGCGGCTTTAACGCCTGGCTGCCGCTGCCGGAGCCTTGGCGGGCCAGCAGCTTTGCCCGGGCCGCCGCCGAGCGCGGGGTCAGGCTACGCCTGGCCGAAGACTATGCCATTGGCCGTTTCCCGGCGCCCCAGGCGGTCAGGCTCAGTCTCAGCCAACCGGCCAGCCGGGCGCTGCTGGCCGAGGCCCTGGCGGTGCTCAAGGAGTTATTGCAGGAAGGCCCAGGGCTGAGCCGGGCGGTACTTTGATTGGTTATGAGCCCTAACGCAGGATTTATGCAGGTGTGGCAGGCTGTGTAATCTGAATAGATATTATCTAAATGGCGTTTTTGAGAGGTTTAACGCAGTTTTTTCGGGGCTTTGCTAAAAAATTATTCGCTGATATTTCATAATTATTTCATCTGAATATAATGGCGTTTCGTCGGAGCCCCAGGCTCGGGTTGCTTGCCATCAAGCCCGGGTCAAGACCACTCCAAGGTGGCGGGGACGGACGCTAGACCCGATGTAAGGGCCCGCTGCGGGATCGGCGGCGCCCCTCCAGCCCCCGAGAGAACACAGATGAATCGCACCAGCTTCAAGGCCTCATTGTCGCCTCTGGCCCTTGCCGTAGGCTCCCTGTTCACCAGCTTGCCCCTTATCGTCCACGCCGAAGAGGCCACCGACGACAGCGGTGTGGAGCGGATCCAGGTCACCGCCTCCAGGCGCCTTACCACCACCGACGAAATTCCTTACAACATCAGCGTGCTGGACGGTAAGAAGCTGGGCGAGCAGGGGGTCAACAACCTGGCCGACCTGGGCTACGCCATTCCCGGCCTGACCGTGGTTGATACCGGCCCCCGCAACAACAAACCCATGAGCATGCGTGGCCTGACCGTGGACGAGCTGTCCGCCAACGACCAGGGCGACAACGGCGGCACCGTCTCCGTCTATGTCAACGACACCCCGCTGCTGGTGGATCTGAAGCTGATCGACATCGACCATGTGGAAGTGCTGCGCGGCCCCCAGGGCACCCTCTACGGCGCCGGCTCCCTGGGCGGTACCCTGCGTTACATCCTGAAAAAGCCGCAGATCGGCGAGGCCGACGGCTACGTGGGGGTCAAGGCCTACCAGGTCAAGGAAGCGGACGACCCCAGCGGCGAAGTCTATGGCGCCGCCAACATTCCCCTCAACAGCGACAGCTTTGCCCTGCGGGTGGCCGGTAGCTACCGCAAGGACTCGGGCTTTGTGGACTACCCCAATATCCTCAGCGGCGCCCAGAAGGACGTGGACGACGAAGAGTCCTTCTCCGGCCGTGTTGCCCTGCGTTATGCCCCTTCCGATGAGTTTGACGCCACCCTGACCTACATGGCCCAGTCCCAGGACGTGGGCGGCCGTACCGGCGTCAACCCCGGCTTTACCGGCGACGACTACAGCAACGGCCTGCGCTACGACGAGCCCCTGGACCGGGACGTGGATCTGACCAGCCTGGAGCTGAACTGGGATCTGGAATTTGCCACCCTGTCCTCTTCCACCAGCTACACCACCGTCAAGGAAAAGGGCCAGCGCGACCAGACCGACCTGCTGGTAACCTCCATCTGGCCCGGCTATGCCGACTACCCGGACTTTTCCGCCTACACCCGTGAAGACCAGGACGACAGCACCTTCACCCAGGAACTGCGCCTGGCCTCCAACGACGACGGCGGCAAGGTCTTGTGGCTGGTGGGCGCCTATTACAGCAAGGAAGACAACCAGGACAGCTCCATCGAGTACACCCCCGGCTACCCCGAGTTCATCGGCCTGAACCGCCCGGACAACATCGAGTACTTCGAGGATCACAGCGAGAACGTCAAGGAAAGGGCGCTGTTCGGCGAACTGACCTACCGCCTCACCGACCAGTGGGACCTGACCTTCGGCGCCCGTGCCTTCCACCTGGAGCAGGACCAGGTCAGCTGCCTGGACTTCCCCATCTACGCCGAGCGTGAAGGCACCACCCTGGAGCCCGAATGCTCCCTGGGTGAAGGCAAGAACAGCGACGTGATCTACAAGGCCAGTACCTTCTACCGCTTCACCGACGACTTCAACGTCTACGCCCTCTACTCCCAGGGCTTTCGCCGTGGCGGCTCCAACGGCGTACCGGAAGGCGGCCAGGTGTCCTTCACCGATGACGAAAAGCAGTTCAGCCCCGACACCGTCGACAACTACGAGATGGGCTGGCACAGCAACTGGCTGGGGGGTGACCTGAGCGTGCAGGGCTCCTTCTACTACATCAACTGGGAAGACATCCAGGTGTCGGGCAAGACCAGCGAAGGCTCCATTCCCATCACCGTCAACGGTGGCAAGGCCCGTTCCCAGGGCCTGGAACTGGAAAGCGTCTACAGCCCGGTGCGTGGCGTGCTGCTTACCGCTGGCTACGCCTTTACCGACTCCAAGCTGGCTGAAGACGCCCCCTCCCTGGACGGTAAGGATGGTGACCGGGTGCCCGGCGTGGCCCGCCACGAAGGTAACCTGGGCGCCACCTTTATCCAGGATTACGGCAGCATCGAGGCTCGCTACAGCCTCAACGCCGTCTTCAAGAGCGCCGTCTACACCCGGGTCAACGGCAATGTCGGCACCCGCAACGAAGACAACCAGAAGCTGCCGGGCTTTGCCATCGTCAATGCCTCCGCCACCTTCAACCTGGACGACTGGATGCTGCGCCTCTACGCCGACAACCTGCTGGACCGCTACGCCTACGTCGGCGCCAGGGGCGCCCGGGACTACGGCGAGCAAGGCCAGCTGTACTTCATCAACAGGCCCCTTACGGTAGGCGCCGAGTTGCAGTACCGTTTCTAACACCCAGCCCCCGCAAGGGGGCTTTTTGTTACCGCTCACCGGAGCCTTTTGATGTCCCCTCTGCACCAGGCGGCCCAGGCTGCCTTGACCGCCCAGCAATGGCCCAAGCTTGAGCAATTGGCCCGGCAGCTGCTGGCTACCGACCCTGCCGAAGGCCAGTTCCTGCTGGGCCTGGCCCTGTGGCGCCAGGGGCTGCTGGCCAAGGCCGGCCCGGCCCTGCAACAGGCCGCCACCCTGGCCCCCCGGCGCCTGGACTACCGGGCCCAGCTGCTGCACTTTTTGTTTGACGCCGGGCTGATGGCGCCGGCCTTGCAGGTGCTGGCCGGGGCCATGGCCCTGGCGGGCGGCCAGGCCCAGGATTGGGATACCCTCGGCAATGTGGCCACCCGCTTAGAACGCCATGATCTGGCCCAGCGCTGCTTTGAAACCGCCACCGCCCTGGCTCCGCAACAAGAGCCGCTGTGGCGCCACCTGGGGGCGGCCTGCACCTTCCTTGGGGACAAGCCGGCGGCCCTGGCCGCTTACGCCAAGGCGGTGGCCCTGGCGCCGGATGCGCCTTTGGCCCACTGGGCCCGCAGCCAGTTGCTGCGCTACCAGGAGGGCAGTACCGAGCTGGCCCAGCTGGAGCGGCTCTGGCAGCGGCTTGAGGGGGAAGACAAGGGCATGGTGGGCATAGCCCTGGCCAAGGCCTTGGACGATCTGGACCAGCAGCCAAGGGCCTTTGCCCTGCTGGCGCAGGCCAGGGAACTGCTGGCGCCAAGCCAGCCTTACCCGGCCGAAAAGCTGGAGGCAGCTCTTGCACCGCTGATGGCCGGCAAGGTGGCCGCCAAGGCCCAAGTGGCCGGGCGCCCGGCGCCGCTGTTTATCGTCGGCCTGCCAAGGGCCGGGTCCACCCTCCTGGAGCAACTCTTGGGCAGCCACCCGGCCATTGCCCTGGGGGGCGAGCAGCTGGCCCTGCCCAGGGCCTTGCAGGAACTGGCCGGGGTGCGCAGGAACTGGCCGGGGTGCGCAGCGACGACGGCCTGGACCAGGCCCTGGTGCAGCGCCTGGACCAGCTGGACAGCCGGCGCCTGGCCGAGCGCTACCGGCAGCTGGGGGGCCACCTGCCCCAGGACAGGCCCTACCTGACCGACAAACTGCCCTTCAACGGCCTCTACCTTGGCGCCATACTCCAGCACTGGCCGGACGCCCGCATCCTGTATATCCGCCGTGCGCCCCTGGCCGCCTGCTGGGCCAACTACCGGCGGCTGCTGCGCTTTCCCATCGCCCTTGGCCAGAGCCTGGACAGCGCCCTGCATTACTACCGCTGCCAGGAACAGCTGGCGAACCATTGGCAAGCCCAGGCACCGGAGCGGATGCAGACCCTGGACTACGAAGCCCTGGTGGCCAACCCCGAGCAGAGCCTGGCCACACTTTTTACCTGGCTGGACCTGGCTGGACCTGGCGCCCCTGGCCGGCCCCTTGAGTACCGACCGAGGCCAGGGGGTGGCCACCGCCAGTGCCGCCCAGGTGCGCCAAGGGGTGCATACCAGGGGTATCGACGAGTGGCGGCGCTATCAGCAGCCCTTGCTGGCCTGGGCCAAGGCCGCCGGTATCAGCGCTCCCAAATAATCGCTGGACTGCATCTCCACCAGCCGGCTCTGGGTGCGGCGAAACTCAAAAGCCAGGGCGCCGCCCTGGTAAAGCGCGGCCGGTGGCGCCGGCGCTTCCAGACACAGGGCCACTTTCTGGTCGTAGAGCTCGTCCACCAGGCTGATAAAGCGCCGGGCCGGATCGTCCCCCACAGCGTAATGGACCCGCCGTTCGCCGGTAGCGGTGGCTTCCACCCCGTCTTCGGTGCCCCTGGCTTTGATCCATTCCTTGGCCTGGCCCCCCAGCAGCGGCACGCCGCTCAGCAGCACCAGCTTTACCTGGCCGGCCAGGGCGATGTAATCGAGGGCAGAGCGCGGCCCTTCGCACAAGGCCTTGAAGTCAAACCAGGCCACCCCGTCGGCCAGCCCCAGGGTGGGTACTGGCCTGTTGCACAGCAGCAGCTGCCCTGCCTGGGGGGCTTGGCCGGTCATTTGGGTAAAGAGGGCGGCAAAGTGGCCCTGGCCTGGGGCAAAGCAGGTGGGCACCACCTTTAGGTGGCGCAGCCTGTGGTCAAGGCCCCCGTCCAGGTGCAGCTGCCGGCAGTGGCGCTGCAACAGGGCGATACCCGGCAGGAACCTGTCCCGCTGCAGGCCGTTTTCATAGAGGCGCTGCATCGGGATATTGGAGGTGGCCACCAGCACCAGCCCTTCGGCAAAAAGGGCCTGGAACAGCCGGGTCAGCAGCATGGCGTCACCGATGTCAGAGACGAAGAACTCGTCAAAGCACAACACCCGGCAGCGCTGGCGCAGCCTTTTGGCGATCAGCGCCAGGGGCTCGGCGTGGCCCGCCTCCTGGCGCAGTTCCTCGTGCACCCAGGCCATAAAGCGGTGAAAGTGCAGCCGCAATTTCAGGCTGTCGTCCAGGGCCTCGAAGAACAAGTCCATCAGCATGGTCTTGCCCCGGCCCACGTCTCCCCAGAGGTAAAGGCCAAGGGGCTGGCCGGGGGTCTTGAGGGCCTGGTAAAGCTGGTTGAGGGCGGTAACGGCCTGGGCCTGGGCGGGGTCCGGGGCAAAGCCGGCACCGGCCAGCAGGGCCTGGTAGCGCTGGGCGGGGGTCTGGGACATGGCACAACGGGGCTGACAAAACTGGCGCCAGCTTACCAGGCCAGGGGCTTGCCAAACAGGCTGCCTTGGCGTTAGCTGGGCACAGCAACTGCCGAGAGGAACAATCATGGACGTCAAAACCCCAAGGCCCGGCTGGGTCAGCGCCTTTGCCTGGGTAATGCTGGTGTGGAACCTGCTGGGGGTCTTTGCCTGGGTGATGCACCTGAGCCTCACTCCCCAGGCCCTGGCCCAGTTGCCGCCGGCCCAGCAGGCCCTGTACCAGGACATTCCCCTCTGGCTGACCCTGGCTTTTGGGGTGGCGGTGCTGGCGGGCACCCTGGGGGCGCTGCTGCTGTTGGCCGGCAAGGCCCTGGCGCTACCGGTTTATGCCCTGTCCCTGCTGGGCATAGGGGTGCAGCAGTTCTACAACTTCGTGGTGATAGACAGCCTGGCGGTACTGGGCCACGGAGCCCTGGTGATGCCAAGCCTGGTGCTGCTGCTGGCCCTGGTGCAGCTGCGCATCAGTTGGCAGGGCCGGCAATTGGGCTGGCTGCAATAAAAAAGCCGCCCTAAGGCGGCTTTTTGGCAAGGCTCTGTTAGGAGCGGATCAGGTGGTCGAAGGCAGAGAGGGCGGCGGTGGCGCCGGCGCCCATGGAGATCACTATCTGCTTGTAGGGCACTGTGGTGGCGTCGCCGGCGGCAAAGACCCCGGCCATGGAGGTGGCGCCTTTGGCGTCGATGATCACTTCGCCAAAACGGGTCAGCTCGATGCCGCTTTCCTTGAGGAACTCGGTGTTGGGCACCAGGCCTATCTGCACGAAGATCCCCGCCAGTTCCAGCTGTTTGTCCTTGCCGCTGACCCTGTCCTTGTAGGCCAGGCCGTTGACCTTGCTGCCGTCACCCAGCACTTCGGTGGTCTGGGCGTTGGTGATGATATCGACGTTGCCGAGGGAGCGGGCCTTTTTCACCAGCACTTCGTCGGCGCGCAGGGTGTCGGCAAATTCCAGCACCGTGACGTGCTCGACGATACCGGCCAGATCGATGGCCGCTTCGATACCGGAGTTACCGCCGCCAATCACCGCCACTTTCTTGCCCTTGAAGAAGGGGCCGTCGCAGTGGGGGCAGTAGGCCACACCCTTGGTGCGGTACTGGGCTTCACCCGGTACTCCCAGTTCCCGCCAGCGGGCGCCGGTGGCCAGGATCAGGCTGCGGGCCTTGAGGGTGGCGCCGCTTTCCAGGGCCACTTCCACCAGATCGCCACGGCTGACCTGGGCGGCGCGCTGGCCGGTGATGATATCCACCCCGTATTCCTTTACGTGCTGCTCCAGGCCGGCGGCCAGTTTCGGGCCTTCGGTGTAGGGCACGGAGATGAAGTTTTCGATGCCGACGGTGTCCATCACCTGGCCGCCGAAGCGCTCGGCCACCAGGCCGGTGCGAATGCCTTTACGGGCGGCATAGATGGCGGCAGCGGCGCCGGCCGGGCCACCGCCCAGTACCAGCACGTCGTAGGTTTCCTTGTCGTTAAGGGCGGCGGCCTTGGCCTCGGCGGCGTTGCTGTCGACCTTGGTGACGATCTCTTCGAGGGTCATGCGGCCCTGGCCGAAGTGTTCGCCGTTCAGGTAGACGGCGGGCACGGCCATCACCTGGCGCTGGTTGACCTCGTCCTGGAACAGGGCGCCGTCAATCATCACGTGGGTGATGTTGGGGTTGAGGCTGGCCATCAGGTTCAGGGCCTGCACCACGTCCGGGCAGTTGTGGCAGGACAGGGAGATAAAGGTTTCGAAGTGGTACTCGCCCTTGAGGCTGCGGATCTGCTCGAGCAGCGCCGGATCGGCCTTGGAGGGGTGGCCGCCGGCTTGCAGCAGGGCCAGTACCAATGAAGAAAATTCGTGCCCCATGGGGACACCGGCAAAGCTGACCCTGGGGGCCTGGCCTTGGGGGGCCACGCTCATGCTGGGGCTGCGCTTGCTGTTGCTGTCGGTCAGGCCGATCAGGCTGGACATGGTGGCCAGTTCCTGAGCCAGGTCTTGCAGTTCCTGGGCTTTGGGGCTGTTGTCGGTGGACACGCTGAGTTCGATCGGCTGCTTGATGTGCTGCAGGTAGGTGTCCAGTTGCTTCTTGATATTGGCGTCTAACATGGGCGTGTCCTGTGCAAAATGCGGAATTTTGGGTGTAAAAAACCCGGCCCGCCAACCGGGTGCGCAAGCACCGCAGCGGGCCGGGTTGCTACCGGGTATTTAGATCTTGCCGACCAGGTCCAGAGAAGGAGCCAGGGTGGCTTCGCCTTCTTTCCACTTGGCGGGGCAAACTTCGCCCGGGTGGGCAGCAACGTACTGGGCAGCTTTGATCTTGCGCAGCAGGTCGGAGGCGTCACGGCCGATACCTTCGGCGGTGATTTCGATGGCTTGGATCACGCCTTGGGGGTCGATGATGAAGGTAGCGCGGTCAGCCAGACCTTGACCTTCACGCATTACGCCGAAGTTGTTGGTGATGGTGCCGGTTTGGTCACCCACCATGAAGTAGTCGATCTTGCCGATGGTCTCGGAGCTGTCGTGCCAGGCTTTGTGGGTGAAGTGGGTGTCGGTGGACACGGAGAACACTTCTACGCCCAGGCGTTGCAGTTCGTCGTAATGGTCAGCCACGTCGCCCAGTTCGGTGGGGCAAACGAAGGTGAAGTCGGCAGGGTAGAAGAAGAACACGGACCACTTGCCTTTGACGTCGGCTTCGGTGATCTCGACGAACTCGCCCCTTTTGAAGGCGGTGGCTTTAAACGGCTTGATTTCGCTGTTGATAGATACGGACATGTCGACTCCTCGATAAATGTCGTGAATGAAAGATTCCCTAAGACAGGCTCTATACTAGGTGGTTTTTCTAATCGGTTAAAATTGCAAAATACAATTGCCTGTATTGGCAAAACCGATTGAAGCCCTGAGGCCTACCTAGCTGTTTCAATGACTTGGCGCTTATTATCCCGACGCGCGGCCCTGCTGTCCCGCCAGGCTTTCCTATCATGGCAATCGCCCCATGACAGGGGCATGACCGGCCTCGGGCCAGACCTGGGGGTTGACCAGATCCCGGGGCCGCTCCCCCTTCATGGCCTGGTGGAAGTTGTCCAGGGCCCGGCGGGCCATGGCGTCGCGGGTTTCCTCTGTGGCGGAGCCCAGGTGCGGCAGCGTCACCACCTGGGGCAGGGCAAAGAGGGGAGAGGCGGCCAGGGGTTCTGTTTGATAGACGTCCAGCCCCGCGCCTCTGATCTGGCGGCTTTGCAGGGCTTCAATCAGGGCCGGCTCGTCCACCACCGCGCCCCTGGCCAGGTTCACCAGAATGGCGCTGTCTTTCATCAGGGCCAGCTCGCGGCGGCCGATGAGGTTGCGGGTCTCGGGCCCAAGTGGCACCACCAGCACCACGAAGTCCGCCTGGGCCAGCAGGTCGTCCAGGGGCAGGAAACGGGCGCCCAGCTCCGCTTCCAATTCCGGCTTGCGGCTGTTGCGGCTGTTGCCGCTGTAGAGCACCGGCATCCTGAAACCAAAGTGGCCGCGGCGAGCCAGGGCCGCCCCTATCCTGCCCAGGCCGACGATGCCCAGGGTCTTACCGTGGATATCCACCCCGAATTCGGCCGGGCCGACGGTGCGCTGCCATTGGCCGGCCTTGACCCAGGCATCCAGCTCAGGCAGGCGCCGGGCGGCGCTCATCAGCAAGGCAAAGCCCAGATCGGCGGTGGTCTCGGTCAGTACGTCCGGGGTGTTGGTAAGCATGATGCTGCGGCTGTTCAGGTAGGGAAGGTCGTAATTGTCGTAACCGACCGAGACGGAGCTGATCACTTTGAGCTGGCCGGCCTGGGCCAGCTCGGCCTCTCCCAGGGGCCGGCCTACCCCTATCATGCCCTGAACATGGGGCAGGGCGGCGGCGTATTGGCCCTGGATATCACCCTTGGGGTCGAGCTGGGTGACCTGGTAGTGGGCTTCAAGCTCTGCCAGGAAGGGCGGCTTGAGGCGGCTAAAGACAAAGACCTGGGGTTTCATGGGGCTTCCTTTGACCGGTAAAACCCCAGGGTAACGCCCGGGCTGCATCGGCGGCCAGGCCGCTGGGCCCGCGCCCAGCGCCGTTCACTGGCTTAGGTAGCCGATACGAAAGCCCCCCCAATGTTGACCCCGCACATAGATGGGAGCCGACACGTCGTGCATTACCTCGCCGGTGTCGCGCTTATAGGTCTGCAACAAAAAAGGCTCGGTATGGTTGCCGCAACGGCTGCCGGTCCTGTCGTTGAAGATGCGCTTGGTGCGGTTGCTGGCGATGTCCTTTTCCTTGTTGCCGGTCAGCGGCTGGCTGAACTGGCGGTTGTGGGTGGGAAAATAGCCGTTGATGTCCACGGCCCCGGCGTAAATGGCCCCCTGGCAGCGGCCCAGCAGCGGCTCTTGGATATCGGGGAAGAGCCGGTCGGTCAGTTGGTCGAAGGGGCTGTGGAACTTGGGCGGATCGGTGCCTTCGATGGGTTGGTATTGGAAACGGAACAGCGCCTGTTCGCTGATGGCGCCCTGGGCCATGGCTTGCTCCAGCACTTGGCCTATGGCCTCGGCCCCTTCCTGGGCCAGCCTGGCCATCTGGCTGTGCCTGTCGTCCAGCTCGCAGTGGCGCAGGGCCACGAAGATGCCTTCGGTGTGGGTGCTGAGTTCGAGGATCCGCCCCGAGGCCTCCCCTATGGCATGTTCTATGGCCCCCATGGAGCCGTGCAGGGTTTCCACCTGGTCGCCAATGCCGCTGTTGTCGCGGCCAAAGTCCTGTTGCAATGCCGCCATGGTGGTGGCGCTGTCCTTGGCCTGGGCCATGCGTTTTGAGACCTCGGCCAGTTGGGCACTGACATCTGCGGTCAGGGCCGACATACGGGTATCCACCGCCTGCAGGGCGTCCATGGCCTGGGCCACTTCCTGGGTCTGTTCCACCATGGTGCCCAGCAGCTGCTCGATGTTGCGGGTGGCCTGGCTGGTTTGCTGGGCCAGGTGGCGCACTTCCTCGGCCACCACCGCAAAGCCCCGCCCTTGATCGCCGGCCCTGGCCGCCTCTATGGCGGCATTGAGGGCCAGCATGTTGGTCTGGTCCGCCAGTTGGTCTATGGCCTGGGTAATGCCCTGGATGGAAGCGGACTGTTCCTTGAGCTTTTCGGCCTGGGCCTGGGCGCTGCCCAGCCGTTGTAATTGTTCCTCTCGAACGGCGCTGAGCTCGTTCATCTGGGCCTGACCCTGGTCGGCGGCCTGAGCGGCGGCAGCCACTTCCTGGTTGGCTTCTCGGGCTGCCTCTTGCATGGCTTGGGCCGAGGTTTCCAGCCCTTCCACCCGCTCCAGGATCAGGGCCGCTACCTGCTTTTGCTGCCCCAGGTGGGCCTTGATGCCGTCGACAAAGTGGGAGGCGTTGGCCGACTCTATGGCCATCAGGCTGGCGGCTTGGATGATGCTGTGGGCCGGCAGGTTGGAGCCCTGGCCGGGTTCGGCCAAGGGCTGCGGCTGGCGCCAAAGCCAGAACAGGGCGGCCGCTGCACCAGTGAGAACCAGGGTCCACCAGGGCGATTTGAGCAGATGGTGGCTGAGGGCAGCGGTCAGCCCCACTATCACCACCAGCAAAATGGCGGGCAGGGCGCTGCTTTTAAAGGCTCCTTGCGATGCTGACATTCTTATCCCTCTGAATGAAGCTGCTTTTTTATTAACCAGTCTAGCATCGGGTGCTGCATCTTCAGGCGCTGCTTTTTCCTTAGCTGCGTACGGCTATCACTTCGCTGCCCGGCTTGGCCAGGGCCGCATCTTGGTGCTTTTTTCTGCCCTGCCAGACACTTGCCAAAAAATGGCTGTTTTTAAATAAAGAATCTATTTTGCAGTCCAGACGTCTATCCATTTAAAAGGAAAGAAATCCCGCCATCCTCATATCCTTTTTCTCTCTAAGGCATGAAAAAAGGCTATTTCCGCTCTTTGGGCTGTCTAATTACTATCCCGGTTCCCAAGGGAGTTTCTTTTCCCGGGGCCAGGTCCTGATGTGGAGGTAAAGATGAAAAAGCCCGCCTTACCCGTTTTGGATATGAGCCAACTCAATGGCTCGGCCGAGGAACGCCTGTCCTTCCTCAAAGCCTTGCGTGGCGCGGCCCGTGACTACGGTTTCTTTTATCTGACCGGCCACGGCCTGGCGCTGGAAAAACAAAAAGCCATTCTCGATTTGGCCCGGACTTTTTTCGCCCTGCCGGAAAAAGAAAAACTGGAAGTCCAGATGGCTAATTCTCCGCACTTTCGTGGTTATACCCGCATGCAGGGTGAAATTACCCGGGGCAAACCCGATATGCGCGAGCAGTTTGATATCATGAATGAAGAAAAGGCCCTGGCCCCTGCTGTTATTCACCATGCCTGGCAACGGCTCCATGGCCCCAACCAGTGGCCGGCGGCCCTGCCGGCGCTAAAAGGCGCCCTGCTGGATTGGCAGCAGCGCCTGAGCGACATCACTGTGCTGCTGCTCAAGGCCTTTGCCGAGGCCCTGGAGCAGGACAAAGACGTCTTTGCCGACAACGTCGACGGCGGCCCCTACCAGCACATGAAGCTGATCCGCTACCCGGGCCAAACCCAGGGCAGCAGCAACCAAGGGGTAGGAGCCCACAAGGACCCTGGCTACCTGACCCTGGTGATGCAGGACGGCCAGTCCGGCCTGGAGGTACAGACCGACAAGGGCTGGGTTAGCGCCGAGCCCATCGAAGGGGCCTTTGTGGTCAATATCGGTGAGCTGTTGGAGCTGGCCTCCAACGGTTACCTGCGGGCCACCTTGCACCGGGTGGTTAGCCCGCCGGCGGGCATAGAGCGCCTGTCCTGCGCCTTTTTCATGGCGGCCCGCCTCGACAGCACAGTGCCGCACCTGGCGCTGCCGGCGCACCTGGCGGCGGAAGCCAAGGGCCCGGAAAGCGACCCGGCCAACCCCCTCTTTTTCGAGGTGGGGGAAAACGTCCTCAAAGGGCGACTGCGTTCCCACACCGATGTGGCGGCGCGCCATTACCCTGATCTGATGCGCGCCACCGCCTGAGTTTGACGGAGACAACAATGAAATTTAAAACCCTGAGCGTCCATGCGGGCCAACAGGTAGACCCCCAAACCGGCGCCCTGACCACGCCGGTTTACCAAAGCAGCACATTCAGCTACTTCACCGCCGAAGAGGGCAAGGCCCGTTTTGGCGGCCAGAACCCCGGCTTTATCTACAGCCGCTTTGGCAACCCCACCACCGCCGAGCTGGAACAAAAGCTGGCGGCCCTGGAAGGGGCCGAGGAAGCCCTGGTGGTGGCCTCGGGTATGGCGGCGGTGTCGGCCATCATGTACGCCCTGGCCGACAGCGGCGACGAAGTGGCCTTCGTGGACCCTTTGTACGGCGGTACCGACGCCTTCTTGAAGCAGACCCTGGTCAGGGCCGGCATCACAGTGACCCGTTACGGTTCAGACCAGGAGCTGCTGGACAACATCAGCGCCAACACCAAGGTGATCCTGTTTGAAACGGTGACCAACCCCAACCTCAAGGTCATCGACCCCCGTAAGGTGGTGGCGGCCGCCAACAAGGTGGGGGCCATCAGCGTCTGTGACAACACCTTCCTGACCCCTTATCTGATGCAGCCTTTGCAGCTGGGCGTCGACCTGGTGATGCACAGCGGCACCAAGTACCTGGGCGGCCACGGCGATATCATCGCCGGCGTGGTGGCCGGCCGCACTGAGCTGATGGCCAAGGTGCGCACCGTGGCCCTCAAGCATATCGGTTCCCCCATCGGCCCCCAGGAAGCCTACCTGTTGCAGCGCGGCGTCAAGACCCTGCCCCTGCGCATGGACGCCCACCTGCACAACGCCCAGCAGCTGGCTCAGTTCCTGCAAAGCCACCCCGGGGTAAAGAAAGTGGTGTATCCGGGCCTTGCCAGCCACCCCGGTCATGAGGTGCTTAAGGATGTCAGCCGTGGTTTTGGCGGTATGATCAGCATCGAGCTGGACGGCGGCTTTGGCGCCTGCGCCCGCTTCCTGGACAAGCTGGAGCTGTTTACCCAGGCGGTGAGCCTGGGGGACCTGGAAAGCCTGGCTTGCCACCCGGCCAGCACCACCCATGCCGCCATGAGCGCCGAAGCCCGCGCGGCAGCCGGCGTTAACGACGACCTGGTGCGACTGAGCATCGGCGTGGAAGACGCCGACGACCTGATTGCAGATATCCGCCAGGCCCTGGCCTGACGCCAGGCCGCCCCTTGGGGCGGTTTTTTATGGCCATGAAAAAGCCCCGCCTAAGCGGGGCTTTTTTGCGACCGGGGTTAGACGGCGACGTGCAGCCTGACCTCGATGTTGCCACGGGTGGCGTTGGAGTAGGGGCAGACCTGGTGGGCTTTTTCTACCAGGGCCTCGGCGCTGGCCTGGTCAAGGCCGGGCAGGGTGACGAAGAGGTCGATGTCCAGGCCGAAACCGCCGGGGATCTGGCCTATGCCCACTTCGGCGCGGATCTGGGTGCTGGCCGGTATCGCCACCTTGGCCTGGCCGCCCACGAATTTCAGGGCGCCGATAAAGCAGGCGGAGTAACCGGCTGCGAACAGCTGCTCGGGGTTGGTGCCGTCGCCGCCGGCGCCGCCCAGTTCTTTGGGGGTGCTCAGCTTGACGTCCAAGACGCCGTCGGAGGATTTGGCGCTGCCGTCACGGCCGCCGGTGGAAGTAGCGATGGCTTTGTAAAGTACTTGCATGGTCGTTTCCTCTTGAAGTGATTTAACTGGCTACGGGAATGATGTTATCGCGATAACTATTATCGCGCAAAGCTGTTTTGTCGATAGCCGACTGCGGCTTTTCCGATGGGCGCCCCGCGCCCATAAAAAAGGCCCCTGACGGGGCCCTTTGCGGGACGGCCTTAGTTAAGGTGGTTTTTCAGGGCCAGGCCGGCCTGGTCCATAGCGCCTTGGACGGCAGGCACCTGGCTCAGGGCGTTGAGTAGGCCGTAGTCATGGATCATGCCGTTATAGCGGATGGCGGTGACGCTGACCCCGGCCTCGGCCAGCTTGCGGCCGTAGGCTTCCCCTTCGTCACGGAGCACGTCTTTCTCGGCGGTCTGGATCATCGCCGGCGGCAGGCCCTGGAGCTGGGCGAGGCTGGCCCGCAGCGGCGAGGCGTAGATCTCGGCGCGCTCGGCGGGGCTGGTGGTATAGGCGTCCCAGAACCACTTCATCATGTTGCGGGTCAGGAAGTGGCCCTCGGCAAACTCTTTATAAGAGCCGGTATCGAAGTTGGCGTCGGTTACTGGCCACAGCAACAGCTGGAACTTGATATGGGGCGTGCCCTTGTCCTTGGCCATCAGGCTTACCACGGCCGCCATGTTGCCGCCGACGCTGTTACCGGCCACCGCCAGGTTGCTGCCGTCGACGCCGATCTCCTGGCCGTGCTCGGCAACCCAGCGGGTGGCGGCATAGGCCTGGTTGATGGCTACAGGGTAATGGGCCTCGGGGGAGGGGCTGTAATTGACGTAGACGGCGGCGGCGCCGGAGCGGCTAACCAAGTCGCGGATCAGCCGCTCGTGGGTGGGGTAGTCTCCCAATATCCAGCCGCCGCCGTGAAAGAACATGAACACCGGCAGCACCCCCTTGCTTCCCGCCGGGCGCACTATGGTCAGCTCGATATTCTGGCCGTCGGCGTTGATGGTCTTGGTGGAGACGTCGGCGGCGGGCAGTGTGGCTCCGGCCTGGGCACCGGTCAGCACGGCGCGGGCGTCAACCGGGCTCAGCTGCTCCAGGGGCTTGCCACCACCCTGTTCCAGGGTATTAAGGAATTGTTGGGTGGTGGGTTCTACCCCTTCGGAGCCGGCTGCAAAGGCGTGGCCGACACTCAGGGCAAGCAGGCTGGTGGTCAGGATGCGGTTGATGGCGTTCATGGCAATTTCCTCTCGTGGTTGATTTGGGGGCCTGGTAGCGGCCACGAGAGAAATCTTATTGTGATAATGATTATTGCGATAACTAAATTGCGCTATAACCCCTATCGTATTTTCAGATGGACTCTTGCAGGGCCCGGCGCAGCAGTTCCAACTGGCTCTTCAGGGCGACGGCATCTTCTACATTCAGGTGGCTGGCGCAGAGGATCTGCTGGGGTACCGTCTCGGCCTTGGCTTGCATGGCCCGGCCGGCTTCGGTCAAGTGCAGGTGCACCTTGCGATCGTCCTTGCTGCTGCGGCGCCGCTCAATCAGGCCCTGGCTTTCCAGGCGCTTGATCACCGGGCTCAGGGCGCCCAGATCCTGCATCAGGCGGCGGCCAAGGGCGGTGGCGGTCAGGCCGTCTTCTTCCCAGAGCACCAGCATGATCAGGTACTGGGGGTAGGTGAGGTCCAGGTCCTGGAGCAACGGCTTATAGAGCTTGCTCATGGCCAGGGACGTGGAATAAAGGGCGAAGCAGAGCTGGTTATCCAGCTTAAGTGACTCACATGCCGGCGTTTTCATGGCATACCTCGGTATTGGCCTTCAGGCAGGCAGTCTACCTTAGTCTGGGCTTATGGCCTTGCGGTAATGGCTATAACCACTATCGGACAAAACCCTTTGACAGCCTAGGTCAGATTCGCCAACGGGTGGCGAATTTACCCAATTCTAGCACTGCCTTTTCAAACTATTTCTTTGTATTACATGATGTTAATGGTTGGCAAGGTGATTGCATAGTTTGCGCTGTCAGAACAAGGAGACTGCAATGAACAATAAGAACCTGGTCAAACTCGCCGCCGCTGCCCTGCTGGTATTGCCCCTTTCTGCCTGTGTGGTGATCGCCGACGGTGACAACGACGACAGGGGCAACAGCAGCCACACCAAGCTGGAGCGCCAGAACCGGGACGCTATCGCTGGCCTGTCCACCGGCATGAGCCGGGCCGATGTGGTCACCCGCCTGGGTACCCCGGAATTCGACGACCAGCTCACCGACGGCCACCGGGTGCTGTTTTACCGCACCCAGCGTAAACACGGTGACGGCATGACCAGCAGGGACGAATGTACGCCGCTGATTTTCGATACGGATAAACTGATCGGGTGGGGCGATCTGGCCCTGCAACGCCTTTAATCGCAACAGTTAACGGAGGTCACAGGGATGGACGGAACTACCATGGTCGTGGCCATAGTCGCCTTAAGTGTCGGCTTTGGCACCCTCTACGATGCCTATGTGCGTCGCTTGAAGCTGCAGGAAACCCGCATCAAGGCCGAGAGC
This sequence comes from Gallaecimonas xiamenensis 3-C-1, assembly GCF_000299915.1. Taxonomy (NCBI): domain Bacteria; kingdom Pseudomonadati; phylum Pseudomonadota; class Gammaproteobacteria; order Enterobacterales; family Gallaecimonadaceae; genus Gallaecimonas; species Gallaecimonas xiamenensis. The sequence goes on along the minus strand of NZ_AMRI01000022.1, from coordinate 28,086 downwards.
CAGAATGGTGCAGGCAACCAGGCGCTACAGGAAAAGATCGCCAAGATGGAAGAGCGGATCCGGGTGTTGGAGGCCATCGTCACCGACGAAGGCTACCAGTTGTCCAACAAGATCCGGGAGCTGGACCCGGCCTCCAAAGCTTCATGAAAAAAGGCGCCCCAGGGCGCCTTTTTTGTCAGCCGCGACCGGCCTTGGTCATCATCCGGGCTATGCCGTCCATGGCGCTGGACACCCCGGCCAGGGACCAGCCCCCATCCACCGGCAGGATCACACCGCTAATATAGCTGGCCAGGGGCGAGGCCAGGAACAGGGCGGCATTGGCCAGGTCGGCGGGGCTGCCGTTGCGCTTAAGGGGCACCGAGTCTTCCACCATGGCGGTCAGCTCGGGGGTGGGGGCCAGGCGGGCCATGCCCTCGGTGCCGGCGATGGGGCCGGGCACCAGGGAGTTGACGCGAATGCCCTCTGGGCCCCATTCCATGGCCAGGGTGCGGGTGATCATGTCGACACCGGCCTTGGCGGCGCAGACATGGACCTGCAGCGCCATGGGCACATAGGCCTGGGGCGCGGAGATATTGATGATAGCGCCTGGGCGAGCCAGGTGAGGGTAGGCCCCCTTCATGACGTTGAAGGTGCCTTGCAGGTCGATATCGGCCACCGCCTTGAAGCCATTGGCGGACAGGTCCTTGGCCGGGGCCGGGAAGTTACCGGCGGCGCCGCTGACCAGCACGTCGATGGGCTGACCAAAGCGAGCCTGGGCTTCCTTGAAGATCGCCGCCACCGCCTCGGCGTCACGGACATCGACACTAAAACCAAAGGCCCCTTGGCCCAGGGTGGCCACGGCTGCGTCTACTTTGTCCTGGCTGCGGCTGGCCACAGCAACACGGGCCCCGGCCTTGGCAAAGCCCTGGGCAATACCCAGGTTTATGCCGCTGGTACCGCCCATTACAAACACTGCCTTACCGGTAAAATCAAAAGACATGGGTTATTCCTCTCTCCCAACAAGTCATACCAGTTTAACGGGCTGCGCGTCTTCTAACCAGTTGCACATTAAGGGCTTTTCTTATGACGGTTTTCCCCTATAATCGGTGCTCCTCGCGGGTGTAGTTCAATGGTAGAACGGCAGCTTCCCAAGCTGCATACGAGGGTTCGATTCCCTTCACCCGCTCCAGAATCCATAAAAAAGCCGCCCAGTGGGCGGCTTTTTTGCGTTTGGCTTTCAGCCACCGACCAGCACAGTGGGGTTACCGACCACGATAACGCCGCTGTGATCGGTGCTGTCGCCCATGCGGGCGGCTTTCTTGCCGTTGATAAGCACGGTGCCTGAACCGCTTTTGACCTTGTCCGGCGGCCCGACGCAGACCAGCATATCGCCGACCCGGGCGGCCGGCAGATTGCCAATCAGCACATTGGAGGAGCCCACCACTATAGGGCCGCCCACGTGGGGAACCGTGCCCGTGGTCTTGGGGCAGACATGCATATGGGTGATGGTGGCGGCGGGTTTGCCCATGCTTGCATCCTTTCTGTCTGGGAGGGGATCTTGGCATCTGGCCTCCTGGCCTTTGCCTTGGAATTTGGCAGATCCGCCTATTGAGCGTAATTTAGGCAGATGCAAGACCCGGCTCAACTGCATGGCGTCTATCAGTGTTATACAAAGTGCCTTGCCTGGTGCCCAGTCGATGGAGTGAAAATGAAGATAGGTGAATTGGCCCAGGCGTCTGGGGTCAGCGTCGATACCCTGCGCTTTTGGGAAAAACAGGGGCTGCTCAAGGCCAACAGGGGTGGCAACGGCTACCGCTATTACGACCAGGGCAGCATCCACACCCTTAACTTCGTGCTGGCCATGAAGTCCTTGGGTTTTGCCTTGGAAGACATTCGCGAGTTGCTGGAGATCCGGGTCGACAAAGACAGCCACACCTGCGCCGAGGTCAAAAGCGTGGCCCAAGGGCAATTGCAGCAGGTTGAAAAGCGCCTGGCCCAGTTGCAAAAAATCCGTGGGGCCTTATCGGCCATGATTGAAGCCTGCCAGGGTGGACAGGCCCAGGCACAGCATTGTTCCATATTGGAAACCCTGGAAGCCCAGAATCAACTCCTTTGAGCCCTGGTCGCACCCAAGCGGCCGCTGGTCGCAGGCTGTTAAAAAAATGCTGTGACTTGTATGGCGAATATGGCGCGAATCGCAGTCTACGCCTTGGCGCCGTAAAGGGTGGGCGGTATTATCGGGGCGCAAGGAAGGAAAAAGTAAGGCCGGAGCGGCTGGAACCATAGCGCTGTGAAGCGGTCCCCGGATAGCACGTGCCGCGATATTGCAAGAAAAAAGCATCTGTCAGCCCTGCGCAACCAGGAATGCCTTTTGCTTTTGCGGCGTGACCCTTTAGGGTCAAGGCGATTTATCCGGCGGGCTATTATGGGTAGACTGGTTAATCTAACCGGCTCAAATCTAAAGCGAATCGCCCCAACGGGAGCCCCCAAGGGAGTTGGAGCCTGAATGTCCAAAAAATCCTTAGAACAATTTTTCTCGCGTCCCCAGAATCTGCCTCAGATCCCCCAGGTGGTAAAGGATCTGATTGCAACCTTTAACGATCCGGACACGGATGTACGTACCGTGGCCAAGAAGATCGGTATGGACGCCGTGATCACCGCCAAGACGCTGCGCCTGGCCAACTCGGCCCGATACGGCCGTTCCCGCCAGGTGGCCACCGTCAATGAGGCGGCGGTACGCCTGGGCCTGGATGTGCTGCGCAACATGGTGTTGGCCGCCGGCCTGGTGGATATCTACCCCAGCGTGCCCCATTTCGATCTCAAGGAATTCTGGCGCCAATCATTCTGCGTCGGCGAACTGTGCCGCCTGCTGTCCAGCAAGGCCCAGTGTGACAGTGAGCTGGGTTTCACCTGCGGCATGCTGCACAACATAGGTGAGCTGATCATCCATGCCACCGAGCCGGAACTGGCTGCCGAGCTGGACGAACGGGTTGCCGCTGGCGAGGCCCGTGCCTATGCCGAGCATGCGGTGCTGGGCTTTACCTATGCCGAAGTGGGTGCCGAGCTGTCCAGCCGCTGGCTGTTCCCGGACGTGATCCAACTGGCTATCCGCAACCAGCGGGTACCGCTGCTGGCCGAGCCTTTCAGCCAGTACGCTGCCCTGGTATACATGGCCGCCTATCTGCAGCGCCATGAAGAGCTGAGCGAAGACACGCCGGTGGACTGGCCTTTGCAGCTGGCCATCAAGCTCAAGATTGATTGGAACTTCGCCCGGGAAGCCTGGCTCAAGGTCAAGGAAGAAGGCTCGGCCTACTCCATGCTCTTGGAAAACTGAGGCTCCATCAAAAAGCCCCTCCGAGGAGGGGCTTTTTTTATGCCTATTGAGGGGCGACCTGGTCCAGGGTCTTTAGGAACTGGACCGGTTTTTGAAAGCCGGTAACCCTAAGATCCTGGCGTTCCTGGCCGTCAGGACCGAAGAACAAGATGGTGGGCAGGCCCAGGATGGCGAAATGGTCCATCATCGCCACCTGCTCGCTGGTGCTTTCGGTGACGTCGGTCTGCAGCAGCACCATATTGGCAAAACGGGCTTTGACCCCGGGGTCGGAGAAGGTGTACTTCTCGAACTCCTTACAGGCCACACACCAATCCGCATAGAAGTCCACCATCACCGGCTTGCCGCTGGCGGCCGCCTCGGTGATGGCGGCCTGCATTTCCGCCAGGTTTCTCACCTTCTTGAAATGGCCGGCCTCCTGTTGCACAGGGGCGCTGGCGGGGGCTTGCTCGAACAGGGTGCGATAACCGAGCATGGCGCCGGCAAAGAGCCCCAGGAAGGCCACCAGGGTGCGAACCCCTTTCCAGAAGCCCGGTTGGGTGCTGCTGTTGGCTTGGGCCAGGAAGGCAAAGGTAACCAGCAGCCAGGCGGCCCAGGCCAGTAAGGCCCAGTGGTCCGGTACCAGGCGGCCCAGCAGCAGCAGCGGCACCGCCAGCAGGATAAAGCCGAACAGGTGTTTGATGGTTTCCATCCAGGCGCCGGCCCTTGGCAGCCACTGGCTGCCGGTAGAACCGATCAGCATCAGTGGCAGGCCCATACCCAGGGACAGGGCATAAAGAGCCAGGGCGCCCAGCAGCAGGTCACCGCTCTGGGCTACAAATAGCAGGGCACCGGTCAGGGGGGCGGTGGTGCAGGGGCTGGCCACCAGGCCGGAGATCACCCCCATCACCAATACCCCGGGCACCGAGCCGGCCTTTTGCTGGTTGGAGAGGGCGTTGAGCCTTTCCTGCAGCCCGGAGGGCAGTTGCAGGTTAAGGCCGCCGAACATGGCAACGGCCAGCAGCAAGAACAGCAAGGACAGGCCAATCAGCACCGCCGGGTGCTGGAAGGCGGCCTGCACCTGGGCACCGGCGCTGGCCACAATCAGGCCAAGGGCGGTATAGGTGATGGCCATGCCCTGCACATAGATGAAGGACAGCCACATGGCCCGGCGGGTGGTCAGCTGCTTACCGGCGCCGGCAATGATGCCGGTCAATATGGGATACATGGGGAAGACGCAGGGGGTAAAGGCGATCAGCACCCCGGCGCCGAAGAAAGCCAGCAGGGTCAGGCCCAGGCTGGACCCGGCCAGCATCTGGGCCAACTGGTTTTGTTCGCTGACAAAGCCTTGCTCAGGTGCCGTTGCCGCCGGCGCCTCAGCCACCACAGGGTCCACCGGTACCGTTTTACGGGTCGGGGGGTAGCAAAGGCCATCGTCGGCGCAGCCCTGGTAGCTCACCACCACAGTGGCGCCGGGCTGGATGTCGCTCAGCGGCAGGGTCAATTGCACCTGGCCGTAAAAGACCTGGGTCTGGCCGAAGAACTCGTCGTAGTGGTCCTGCCCTTGGGGCAGGGCCAGCTCGCCAAGGGTGAGGCCCTTGCCGTCTACCTTGAATTTGGCCTTATACAGGTAGTAGCCGTCGGCCGCCGTCCACTCCAGCAGCAGCTGGTCGCCGTCCTGTTGGAAATTAAACTGGAAGGCCTGGTCTACCGGCAGGAACTGGGGCTGGTCGGCCAGCAGTTGGTCGGCCTTGGGTAGGGGAATAGCGCCGGCCTGGACGGCCAATGGCAGGAGCAACAGCAGGGATAACAGCAGTTTTTTCATCACGGGCTTACAACCTCTTCAAGCCAAGTCAGGTAACGGCTATCGCCCGCGCTGACCGGCAGAGCCAGGATTTCAGGAATGTCATAAGGGTGCAAGGCACGGACCCGCTCGGCCAGGGCCTCGAAATGAGGGAGGTTGCTTTTAATGACCAGTTGGACTTCGGTGTCGTCACACAGCTGGCCTTGCCAAAGATAGAGAGAGCGGACCTTGGGGATCAGATTGACGCAGGCGGTGAGCCTGGCTTCCAGTAAGGTCTTGGCCAGGGCCAAGGCGCTGGCCTCGTCCGGGCAGGTGCACAACACCACCAGGGCCTGGGTCATGTTCATCTCCTATCGGAACTATGGCGCTACATTAACCCTTTGTCTTCGGCTACAAAAGCCAAAGGGCAAGGGCGCCGGGCTTGAAAATGGACCCGGGCGCCCCCAGATTTCTTGCAAGCCCTTATAAGGAGGCCCCATGTTCGGCCGACTGTTCCTGCTTTTTCTGGTTATCCCCTTTATCGAGATCACCTTGCTGATCAAGCTCGGCGGCCTGATCGGTGCCTTGCCCACCATTGCCTTGATGATCATCACCGCCATTATCGGCGCCAAGCTGGTGCGCCAGGCGGGCCTGGCCACCTGGATGGAGGCCCAGCGCCGCATGGCGGCCGGTGAAGTGCCCGGCCAGCAAATCTGCGAAGGCCTGGTATTGCTGATCGCCGGTGTGATGCTGGTGACCCCGGGCCTTATCACCGACGCTGCCGGTATCGCCCTGCTGTTGCCGGCCTTGCGTCGTAAGCTGGCGGCCCAACTCAGTAAGCGCATGGTGGTGCAAACTGCTGCTGGCTCCATGGGTGGCGGTTTTGGCCAGCGCCCAGAGGGCAACCAGACCATCGAAGGCGAGTTCGAGCGTAAGGACTGAAAATTTTTTTCGCCCAGCCCTTGGAAAGCCTGACCGGGCGCCCCATATGGGATGACATAACAGGATTGGGCCAGCGAAGGCCTTTATCAAAAACGTTCAGACTTAAACGTCTAGGAGACTTTCAGATGAAACTGCGTCCGTTGCATGACCGCGTCATCGTCAAGCGCATCGAAGTTGAAGCCAAATCCGCTGGCGGCATAGTGCTGACCGGCTCTGCCGCTGAGAAATCCACCCGTGGGGAAGTACTGGCCGTAGGCCAAGGCCGCGTCCTGGACAGCGGCGAGGTTAAACCCCTGGATGTGAAAGTCGGTGACAAGGTGATTTTCAACGACGGTTACGGCGTGAAGACCGAGAAGCTCGACGGCCAAGAAGTGCTGATCATGAGCGAAACCGACATCCTGGCGATCGTCGAAGGTTAATCTCCCCCGTTTCAACTCGTTTTTGAGAGGAATTTAGAAAATGGCTGCAAAAGAAGTCAAATTCGGTAACGACGCCCGCGTCAAAATGCTCAAGGGTGTGAACATCCTGGCCGACGCCGTCAAAGTCACCCTGGGCCCCAAAGGCCGTAACGTGGTGCTGGACAAATCCTTCGGCGCGCCGCTGATCACCAAAGACGGTGTCTCCGTTGCCAAGGAAATCGAACTGGAAGACAAGTTCGAAAACATGGGCGCCCAGATGGTCAAGGAAGTGGCTTCCAAGGCCAACGACGAAGCCGGTGACGGTACCACCACCGCCACCGTACTGGCCCAGTCCATCGTTAACGAAGGCCTCAAGGCCGTTGCCGCCGGCATGAACCCCATGGATCTTAAACGCGGCATCGACAAGGCCGTGATCAAGGCCGTGGAAGAGCTCAAGGCCCTGTCCGTGCCCTGCGCCGACTCCAAAGCCATCGCCCAGGTCGGTACCATCTCTGCCAACTCCGATGAAACCATCGGCAACATCCTGGCCGAAGCCATGGACAAAGTGGGCAAGGAAGGTGTTATCACCGTTGAAGAAGGCCAAGGCCTGCAAGACGAGCTGGACGTGGTTGAAGGTATGCAGTTCGACCGTGGCTACCTGTCTCCCTACTTCATCAACAACCCCGACAACGGCTCTGTTGAGCTGGACAGCCCCTTCATCCTGCTGGTGGACAAGAAAGTCTCCAACATCCGTGAAATGCTGCCCGTGCTCGAAGGCGTTGCCAAGTCCGGCAAACCCCTGCTGGTGATCGCCGAAGACGTGGAAGGCGAAGCCCTGGCCACCCTGGTGGTGAACACCATGCGCGGTATCGTCAAGGTTGCTGCCGTTAAAGCTCCTGGCTTTGGCGACCGCCGTAAGGCCATGCTGCAAGATATCGCCATCCTCACCGGCGGTACCGTGATCTCCGAAGAGATCGGCATGGAACTGGAAAAGGCCGGCCTGGAAGAACTGGGTCAAGCCAAGCGCGTGGTGATCACCAAAGACGAGACCACCATCATCGACGGTATCGGTGAAGCCGCCGCCATCGAGGCTCGCGTCAAGCAGATCCGCGCCCAAATCGAAGAGTCCACTTCCGACTACGACAAAGAAAAACTGCAAGAGCGCGTGGCCAAGCTGGCCGGCGGTGTTGCCGTTATCAAAGTCGGCGCCGCGACCGAAGTGGAAATGAAAGAGAAGAAAGCCCGCGTTGAAGACGCCCTGCACGCCACCCGCGCCGCAGTGGAAGAAGGCGTGGTACCTGGCGGCGGCGTAGCCCTGGTGCGCGTTGCCTCCAAGATCACCGAACTGACCGGTGACAACGAAGACCAGAACCACGGCATCAAGATCGCCCTGCGCGCCATGGAAGCCCCGCTGCGCCAGATCGTCGCCAACGCCGGTGGTGAAGCCTCCGTTATCGCCGCCAAGGTCAAAGACGGCAGCGCCAACTTCGGCTACAACGCCGGTAACGACACCTACGGCGACATGCTGGAAATGGGTATCCTGGATCCCACCAAGGTCACCCGCTCTGCTCTGCAGTTCGCCTCTTCCGTGGCCGGTCTGATGATCACCACCGAAGCCATGGTCACCGAACTGCCGAAGAAAGATGCCCCGGCAGCCCCCGATATGGGCGGCATGGGTGGCATGGGCGGCATGATGTAATGCCCGCTCACTGAGCCTTGAAAAACCCCGCTTCGGCGGGGTTTTTTATTGGTCGCATGGTGCCGGGGCAGGCATTGCTTTTATCCATTAAGCCTGTAACGCCTGAGTTTTTTTCGGTTAAGCCAAGGTTTAGTCGAACCTGCTTCAATTGCGCATGATTTAACCAAAGTTCATGGAAGAGGACGATGCGACCTTGGCTCTGGCTGCTGCTGCTGATCTTGGTTTTTCAGCACGGTGACAGCCTTAAAGACATGGCCCAAAGCCACCAGCTGTGGCCCTTCGAGGGGGCTAAGGCCAAACTCTATACCAACGACTGGTGTCCGGCCTGCCTGCGCACCGACAGTCTGCTTGAGGAACTCGAGATACCGGTGGACAGGGTAAACCTGGACTATGCCCTCGAGGCCTCTCAGGTCGAGCAGCGTTACGGCCGGGGTAACCTGCCGATCCTGGTGATAGGGGATCAGGTGATCCGGGGCTTTGCCCCTGACCGTACCAAAGAGGCCTGGCATCAAGCCAAGGCCAAGGGATTTTGGGCGGGGATGACCGACAATGACGATCTCTGAATTTAAAGCGATGCTGGCCAACGGCTTCAAGCCGCCGGTGGAAGTGGTCGCCACCGAAACCATCATCTACCAGCTGCGGCTGCGCCTGGGCGAAAAGATCTTATGGATCACCCAAGGCGGCAGCGCGCCGCTGCGTTTTGTGTCTGCCTCCCAAGCTTGCCGTTGGCTCTGGGACCTGGGCATCAGGAAAGCCACCCTGGTCACCGAAGGCTACTGCGATGCCGAAGTGGGTGGTGGCAGTGACCCAGGCCTTAGCCACCTGCTTTCCTTTCCCGACCGCCCCTGAGCCAAGCTCCTTCTGGACAGGGGCCAGCCTTTAGCGGACACTGCGCTGCCAACAAGGCAGGTAAATGAGGAAAGGGCAGTGGCACTGGGTGCAACCATCTACAAGGCGCAATTGAACATCAGCGATCTGGAACGGCATTACTACGCCGAACACCCGCTGACCCTGGCATGCCACCCTTCGGAAACCGAGACCCGCCTGATGGTGCGGCTGCTGGCCTTTATCGCCAATGCCGATGCGGACCTGGCCTTTACCAAAGGCATCAGCACCGACGACGAACCGGATCTGTGGCTCAAGGCCCCGGACGGCCGTATCCTGTTGTGGATAGAGCTGGGGGAACCCACAGTCAAGCGCATCAAGCAGGGCCTGTCCCGGGCCGAGAAGGTGCTGGTCTATTCCTACGGCGCCCGGGGCGCCGAGCAATGGTGGAAGCAATTTGGCGATGAGATCAAGGCCCTAAGGCGCCTGGAGGTCTTTAACCTCGGCTTTGAGCAGTTGCCGGCCCTGGCGGCCTTTGCCCAGAAGAACATGAGCCTGAGCGCCACCTTGATGGAAGGCAGCTGGTTGCTGACCGACGGTGAGCGCTCGGAAGAGTTTCGTATCGACCGCTGGCTTTAAGACGCCGGCCATGAAAAAGCCCCGCTTAGGCGGGGCTTTAGCGTTTTTAGAAGCGGTATTGCAAGCCCAGGCCAAAGTTGCGCCCCGGCTGGCTGTATCGCTCCAGATTCTGGCTCTGGGTACTGAGGGTACGTACTTCACTCCAGACCCAATACTGTTTGTCGAACAGATTGTAGAGGCCAGCCGACAACCGCAGCCTTTCCAGAGGCTGATAGTAGGCGGTCATGTCTACAGTGGTGAAACTGGACGTAGCCAGCCATTGGTTGGCGGTGCTGATGTCGCTGCGTTTTTTGCGCGCAGTCCAAGTCAGGTTGAGGCTGGCGCCCCACTGGCCGGTTGGCGCGTCGTAGTCCAGGCCGCTGAATAGCTGCAAGGGCGAGATAGAATCCAATGGCTCGTCATCGCCGGTGTTTTCGCCTTCGGCGTAAGCCACGGCGCCCTTAAGGGCCAGGCCGTCCAAGGTGCTGCCCCAGAATGCCGCCAAATCCAGGGCGCCTTTGAACTCGAAACCCTTGATGCGGACCTTGTCCAGGTTCATGGCGGTGAACTCCCCCAGGCTGTATTCGGGGCTGGCTCCTAGGGGTACCTGGCTTTCGATAAAGTTGCGGTAATGGTTGTCAAAGAAGGCCAGCTCGGCCTGGCCCTGGGTGCCGCTCAGGCGTAGGCCCAGCTCGGCAAAGGTGCTTTGCTCCGGTTTGAGATCCGGGTTGGGCCTGATGATGTAGGAAAACTGGTTACCACCGAAGCTGACGTTGTTTTCGTAGTAGTAATAGAGGTTGTTGATGGTGGGGGCACGAAAGCCGCTGCCGTAACGGCCAAAGAGGCCAAGGCCGCTCGCCAGTTGCCACTCGAAACCCAACTGGCCGGTCAGTTTACTGTTCTTACTGTCGCCCCAGTCGGCCACATATTGGTCGGCCTGAGTCTGGTAATGGTAGTGGTCGTAGCGCAGGGCCGGCAGCAGCGCAAAGTCCTCGCTCAGCTGCCAGTGGTCTTCCATATAGAGGCCGACAATATCCCCGTCCGCCTTGGGGGAGAAGCGGCTGCTATCGGTTTGGCCATCTACCGTATTGCGATTGAGGTTTTCGTATTCCTGGCGCTGGTAGCTGGCACCGTAACGCAGTCGGTGGTTGTCCAGTTGCTTGGCCAGATCGGCCCGGCCCTGGTAGCCCCGCTGGTCGTAGAAACGGTTCACAAAACGATGACTGCTGGCACTGTCGACCAGGGTACCGTTCTCGGTGCGGGTTTTCTGGAAGTCCAGCTGCCAGTGGAGCTGGTCAAAAAACAGCTGTTCTGCGGCTAGATCCTGGAAGAGGCCAACACGGGTACGCTGGATGTCGTCGTCAGAGCGATGCAGGGCTTCGGCCGTGCTCTCCGAATAAAGATCAATCTTGGAGCGGCCTTTAAAGTGCTCGGCAACCAGCCCCAGCCGGTTGTCTGCGCCCAACTGCCAGACCAGTTTACCGAGCAGGTTGTCGGATTGGGTGTCGGCCGGGTTGACGGCGCCGCGCCCGGGGCCCCTGTCGTCGCTGCCGCCACCGTGGTTGTCGGTCTCCTTGCCGTCGCGGCGGCTGTAGACCAGCAAGGATTCCAGGTCTCCGATGCGGTTGGCCAGGGTGGCGGTTTCGCTAAAGCGCTCAGAATCGCTGCGATAACTGGCTTGGAGCAGCAGTTGGCTGTCATCCCCCTGGGCCTTGAGGTAGTCGGCGGCTTCCTTGGTGCGAAACTGCACCACGCCCCCCAAAGCTCCCGAGCCGGCGCTGACATTGCCGCCTTTGATGATGGTCATCCGTTGCAGGGCATCAAGATCCACCGTATTACGCCCCGACTGCAGGTAGGTGGTGGTGGGGCCATAGCTGTCCGCCAGTTCGACACCGTCAACCAGGATCTTGACCCTGTCGCCGTCCATACCCCTGATGTTGATGCTGCCAATACCAAAACGCTCATCACGGGTGACAGTCACACCGGGTTCGTAGCGCAGCACGTCGCTCAGATCGGTGCTGAGGTTACGGCGGATCTGCTGCTCATCGATAACGACGCTGCTGGCGTCGGGGTGGATGGCCGGGCTTCTTTGGCCCTGTACTGTGATCCGTTCCAGGCTGTCATCCGGTGCCTGGGTAAGGTTTTGATCATTGGCCAGGGCCTGGCTGACGGCGCAGCTCAGAGCCAGCAGGGTCCAGTGGGCAGGCGATTTCATGGCGTGTGATTCCCTTGTTCAGCAAAGTGCCAAGGGAGACTACCATTTTACAAATGATAATCAATATCAATTGCATTTGTTTCTTGCTAATAAAGTCAGGCGCCTTGTCTGTGGCGCCAGGTGCAGCCATTAAAAAACCCCGCTTAGGCGGGGCTTTTTTTAGACCTCAAGGTCGATGTGCGCACCCATGGCGCCACTGGGGGCCGGTGGTGCCTGCATCGTTTGAACCTGGGCGGCGCTTTCAATCAGGTCCAGGGCCATGGCCCCTTCACGGCGAATTTGCTCGTTGCCGAAACGGGCCGCTAGTGCCTCGTATTCGCCGCTGACTTGTACGCTGTTGACGTTCATTGTTCCCCCATCAGGGATTCGGCGATGTCGCCGGGTTCCAGTTCCAGGCCCTCGAGTTCTTCGTTCCAGTCGGGACCGACCAGGATGTCGTCCTCGGCCAGGTTGGGCAGCCACAGGCCCACGAAGTCGGACAGGCTGATGCGCTCGGCTTGGTAGTCGGCCCACTGGTCGACACAGTGGCGCTGGGCGTCCGCCTTGTTGGACCAAAACGGCATGACCTCGGCGTCTTCGAACTCGGCCGAATCACAAACAACCCAGCCTTCTTCACAGCTCAGGCTCCACAGTTCGCCGGTCTGCTGGATGGTCTCAAGGAAGGTGTCGTAACTTTTTTGCCATTGGGTCATGGGGGGGATCCTTAAAGAGGGGACGGCGACATTATCGCCTTAAAAGCAGGGTGTTGCGCGATTATTTTTCGCCGCCTGTTAAGGGTGGGCCCTCTGTCACACCCCGCTTTCGGTTATGCCGAGTTCTGCCACCAAGCGGGCCAGCCAGTCACTGAAACAGCGCAGGCGCTGACTGGGGTGGCGGTTGGCAGGGTAGAGCAGGGCCAGGGCCATGGGCGGTGGCGGGGTCTTTGGCAGCACCTCCACCAGTAGCCCCTTGGCCACCTGCTCTTCAAGGTCATAGCGCGGCCCCTGGATAAGGCCGAACCCGGCCAGGCCGGCGGCCACATAGGCGTCGGCGCCGTTGGTGCTCAAGTCAAAAGGCAGCATGCGGGTCTGGCATTGGCCGGCCAGGGTGAAATCCAGAGGCTCGATACGGCCACTTGAAGGCAGGGCATAGGCCACCATGCGGTGCCCGGCCAGTTGGTCGAGGTCCAACGGAGTGCCGAAGCGGGCCAGATAACCTGGGCTGGCCAGGGTGGCCTGGGGCATCTGGCCCAGGTTGCGGGCCCGCAGGTTACTGTCTTTTAAGGGGCCGGCCCGCAGCACCGCGTCCACCCCTTCTTTTACCGGGTCTATGGGCTGGTCGGCTATGGTCAGTTGCAGGGCGATCTTGGGGTAGCGTTGGTGAAAGTCGGCCAGATGCGGGATCACCACCAGCCGCGCCAGGCGGGTGGGCAGGTTGATGCGCAGTACGCCGCTTGGGGCCTTGTTCGGCAGGAACAAGCCTTCCAGCTCGTCCCAATCCGCCAGCAATTGCCGAGCCTTGTCGACAAAGGTTTCCCCTTCCGGGGTCAGGCTAACCTGGCGGGTGGTGCGCACCAGCAGTTGGGTCTTTAGTTGGGCTTCCAGGCGCTGCACCGCCTGGGTGACGGTGGAGCGGGGCAGGTTGAGGCTGCTGGCAGCCTGGGTGAAGCTGCGGGCCTCACAGACCCGAAGGAAGATGCCAAGGGTTCGAAAGCGGTCCATAGATTGTTCGTGATTTACAAACAGTAAAACCCTTATGCCGGTGTTTATCCCAATCGTCAACAGGGCCATGCTAGGCACCTGACGCAAGGAGGTTGCAATGAAACAACGTCAATTGGGGGCCAATGGGCCTTTGGTATCGGCCCTGGCCTTGGGCTGCATGGGTATGAGCGAGTTCTATGGTAATGGCGATGACCGCGAGTCTTTAGCCACCTTGGATCTGGCTCTGGAACAGGGGCTCAACTTTTGGGATACCGCCGACATTTACGGTCCTTACAGCAACGAAACCCTGGTGGGCCAGGCCCTTAAAGGGCGGCGTCAGCAGGTTTTCCTGGCCAGCAAGTTCGGCATAGTGCGGGACCCGACCGATCCCGGCAAGCGGGGGGTAAACGGCCGCCCTGACTATGTGCGCAGTTCTGTCGAAGGCAGCCTCAAGCGACTGGGTACCGACCACATCGACCTTTACTACCAGCACCGAATGGATCCGGCGGTACCGGTGGAGGAAACCGTGGGGGCCATGGCCGAACTGGTCAAGGAGGGCAAGGTCCGTTACCTGGGGCTGAGCGAAGTGGACGCCGCCACCTTGCAACGGGCACACAAGGAACACCCCATCAGCGCCGTGCAAAGCGAGTACTCTCTATGGACCCGCGACCCCGAGCGCCAGGTGCTGGATTGCTGCAGCGAATTAGGGGTGGGTTTTGTGGCCTACAGCCCCCTGGGGCGCGGTTTTCTGAGCGGCGCCATTCGCTCGGTAGAGGATTTTGAACCCGGTGATTTTCGCCGCTCCAATCCCCGCTTTATGGGGGAGAACTTCCAGAAGAACCTGGCGTTGGTGGATGCGGTTAAGGCCCTGGCCGATCATAAAGGGGTCAGCCCCAGCCAGTTGGCCCTGGCCTGGTTGTTGGCCAAGGGCGAGCACCTGGTGCCTCTTTTTGGCACCAAGCGCCGCCGTTACCTGCAAGACAACCTGGGGGCTCTGTCGGTTAACCTGAGCCCCGGGGAGCTGGCTGAAATTGAGGCGGTGTTTCCGACAGGCGCTGTCGCCGGCAGCCGGTACAGCAGCGAAGTGATGGAGCTGTTGCCGCAATAAGTGGCAAGGGCAGGTAACGCCTGCCCTTCTATACTCCATGGGCCAATCACCGCAAGGAGCAGCCCATGTCCGTCAACGCCATACCCGAGGGCTACCACAGCCTGACCCCCTACCTGGTCGTCAGCGACGCCGCCGGTGCCATCGATTTTTACCAGCGCGCCTTCGGCGCCGAGCTGGTGATGCGCCTGGACATTCCCGGCACCCAGCAGGTCGCCCATGCCGAACTCAAGTTTGGCGACAGCCACCTGATGCTGAGTGAAGAGAACCCCGACTGGAACAGTATCAGTCCCGCCACCCTGGGGGGCACGCCCCTGTCGCTGATGTTCTATGTACCTAATGTGGATAGCGCTTTTGCCCGGGCCCTAGAAGCCGGTGCCAGCCAACTGATGCCTGTGCAAAACCAGTTTTACGGTGACCGCGCCGGTACCTTGAAAGACCCCTACGGCCATCAATGGACCCTGGGTACCCATGTGGAGGATGTGGGCTTACAGGAGCTGTCTGACCGTATGGCCGCCATGTTCAAATAAAAAAGGGCCCTTGGGCCCTTTTTTATGCAGTGGCCTTGAAGCGGGCCAGGGTTTGCAGCAGCAGCGCCAGCTTGCGGGCCAACGGCTCGAGGTCGGCGGCGAAGGCTTCGCTTGCCTCCAGGGCTACCAAGTCCTGGCCCAGCTCTTCCACATAGGGCTTGAATCGCACCGCCTCGACAGTAAAGCCACTGCCGGTTTTCAGTACCGACTCGAACTGGGCCAGGTTTTCGCTGGCCAGGGCGTCGAGGCGGGTGTCGGCGTCCAGGGCTTGCTGGTAGGCGGCTTTGAGGCTGTCGCGCAGGTGCGCCAGCACGGTTTGGCGTTGGGTGTCGTTCATAGGTTCAAATCCATCAGGGTCTTGCCGGGCTTGCCGGCTTCTTCCCGGGCCAGGCGTGGCACCAGGTAGCCGGACAGGCGGGCGTTGAGCTGGCGCATGATAACGCGGGCGCGCTCATCGTCCACCAGGAAGTGGGCGGCCCCTTGCACCTTGTCCAGCACATGCAGGTAATAGGGCAGGATACCGGCGGCAAAGAGCCGGTGTGACAGGGCAACCAGCACCTCGGCGTCGTCGTTGATGCCGGCCAGCAGCACGCTTTGGTTAAGCAGGGTGACATTGGCGGCGCGCAGGGCGGCGGTGGCCTTAGCCAGATCCTGCCCCACTTCTGCCGGGTGGTTGATGTGCAGCACCAGAGTCACCGGCAGGGCGCTTTGGGCCAGGGTGTCGAGGAAGGACTGGTCGATACGGCTGGGGATCACCACCGGCAGCCGGCTGTGGATACGCAGCAGTTTCAGATGCTTGATACCGTTGAGCCGCTCAATCAGCCAGGCCAGTTCCTCGTCCTTGGCCATCAGCGGATCGCCGCCGGAGAGGATCACCTCTTCGATTTCGGGGCGATTGGCAATGTAGTCCAGGGCCGCCTGCCAGCTGGCCTTGCTGCCGGGGTTGTCGGCATAGGGGAAATGGCGGCGAAAGCAATAACGGCAGTTGACGGCGCAGCCACCTTTGAGGATAAAGAGCACCCGGCTCCGGTATTTATGCAGCAAACCGGGCACGGCCGCGTCCTGCTCGTCCAGGGGATCGGTGGAAAACCCGGGGCTTTCGACAAATTCGGCAGCGTCGGTCAGCACCTGGCGCAGCAGCGGATCGTTACCGTTGCCTTTTTCCATCAGGGCCACGAATGGCCGGGGTACGCGCAGGGCAAAAAGGCGGCGCGCAGCAAAGCCCGGCGCCAATGGCTCGGCGTCCAGATCCAGCATCCTTGCCAGGGTCAAAGGGTCGGAAATGGCGGCTTTGAGCTCATCACGCCAGCAAAGCTCCCACATTGGGGCTTTTGCGGTTATTATTTGCGGCATTATGTTCGCGACAACAGATTGTACAAGAGGCAAAAATGGCGTCCTATAGTACCAACGAATTCAAGGCCGGTCTCAAAATCATGCAGGACGGTGAGCCCTGCAACATCATCGAGAACGAGCTGGTCAAACCCGGTAAAGGCCAGGCCTTTAACCGCGTGCGCATCAAGAAGTTGATTTCCGGCAAGACTCTGGAAAAAACCTTCAAGTCCGGCGAGACCGTTGAAGGCGCCGACGTCATGGACATGGAACTGGCCTACCTCTACAACGACGGCGAGTTCTACCACTTCATGAACAACGAGACCTTCGAGCAGCTGGCCGCTGACGCCAAAGCCGTAGGCGACAACGCCAAGTGGCTGGTGGAGCAGAACGTCTGCACCCTGACCCTGTGGAACGGTGCCCCCATCGCCGTGACCCCGCCCAACTTCGTTGAGCTGGCAATCACCGAGACCGATCCGGGCCTCAAAGGTGACACCGCCGGTACCGGTGGCAAGCCCGCTACCCTGACCACCGGCGCCGTGGTCAAGGTTCCGCTGTTCGTACAGATCGGCGAAGTGGTCAAGGTCGATACCCGCTCCGGCGAATACGTTTCCCGCGTCAAGTAATTGACCGAAAAGAAAAAGCCGGCTTATGCCGGCTTTTTTTATGCTTAGGCGGCGGCCCTGCTTTTATGGGCCAAGGCCACCAACGCTTTTCGTACCGCCATGGGGTCCATGGCTGGCGGGTCAAAGGCCAACAGCCTGGCCCGTTCTTCGCCGCTGAGGCGCAGCAGGCAGCCTTCAGGGTGTATGGCCAGCAGCTCGCCGCCTCCTTCCTTGCCAAAGAAGTAGCGGCCCATATTGCTGATGGCATCCTGGTGGTCCTGGTGCATGTGCCGGATCATCCCCGCTTCTCCTTCCTGGTCCCAGGCGCCGGTGGCAGCCTGCCATTCGGCCACTTCCAACCAGAAAATCTTGCCAAAGCCGCCGATAAAGCGGATGCGTTTGGGCACCAAGCGCCACACCGCAAAGTCGTGGGCCTGGCGATAGCCTAAGGCTTCTGGGAATTGGCTGGCGTAGCGAGCAAAGGCGGCTTGGTCTTCACCTTCGGCCAATTTGCTGGCATCTCCCAGTACCGTCACCCGGCCCTGGGTATTCTGGTCGGTCTCCAAGCTCTGCTCGAAGACGGTGACTGAACATTTGGGGTCCATGGCCAGATTGCGGCTGTGTTGGGCGATGTCCGAAATAAAGAGCAGCAGGCTGCCGTCAATGTCCAGGCAGAAGGGGGTGACAGAGCCAAAGGGATAGCCAGGCAGGGCCTTGGAATGGGTGGCCAGCACTCCGGATTGGATCTTGAGCAGAAGCTGCCGGGCTTGATGTACAGCGCTGTTACGCATGTTAAGGAACTCCAAGTTGAGCCTGCCAGAAGGCGTATGGGGGCGTGCCCAGACGGTGGCAGTGCATGGGATGATTATAAAGGCGACTGGCCAGGGAAGGGCTGAGTTCGTTGGGGGCCAGGTCGGCCAGCAGGAGGCCCCCCTTGAGCAGTAATAGCCGGCTGGCGTATTGGCACGCCAGGTTAAGGTCGTGCACCACCCAGATCACCAATGCGCCCCTGGCCACCAGGGCGCTGACCTGGGCCAGCAGCTGATGTTGGGCGGCCAGGTCCAAGGCGGCGGTGGGTTCGTCCAGCAGCAGCAAGGGCCTGGTCACAGCTTGCAGCTGGCACAACACCCTGGCCAGGTGCAGCCTGGCCCGCTGGCCACCGGACAGGGCGGTTAAAGGGCGATTGGCCAGGTCCAGTGCCTGGCAGGCTTCAAGGCTCAAATTGCAGGCGGCTTGGGTGGCCGCAGCCGTTTCATGGAATGGGGCTCTGCCCAGGGCAACCAGTTCGGCCCCGGTCATGGCGGCGGGGTTGGCCGGATGCTGCCCAAGGAAGGCGCGCCGCCTGGCCAGTTCGGCTAGGGACCAGGAGGCCAGAGGTTTACCGTCAAAGCGCACGGCCTGCTGCTGGCCGTCGGCCAGTTGCTGCAGCAGGGTGGACTTGCCGGCGCCGTTCTCCCCCAGCAGTGCGATCAACTCACCGGGGCCCGCCTGGAAGTGGATGCCTTCGAGCAGGCTGGCGCCGTTTTTCAAACGGTAGCCTAGGTTGTTGACCTCAAGCATGCTGCCTCCTTAGCAGGGCCAAGAACAAAGGGGTCCCCATCAGGGCCGTGACTATGCCCACCGGCAGCTCCTGGGGGGCCACGCTGGTGCGGGCCAACCAGTCTGACAGCATCATCAGCAGGGCACCTCCTACCAGGCTGGCCGGCAACAGTTGTCGAAAGTCACCCCCCAGTAGCAGCCGGCAAAGATGAGGCACCACCAGGCCGACGAAGCCGATCACGCCGGTAAAGGCGGTGGCGATAGCCACCAGTAACGAGACCAGCAGCAACAGCCTTTGTTGCATCTTTCCGACCTCAACCCCCAGGCTTTGAGCGTCCCGTTCACCCAGCAGCCAGAGTGTCAACGCCAGGCGCCAGGGCCAAAGCAGGGCCAGGGCCAACACCATCAGCGGGGCGGCAATGGCCAATTGGGCCCAGTTGGCGCCAGCCACACTGCCCAAGGTCCAATAGGTCATCAGTTTGAGGCTGGACTCATCGGCCACATGGCTGAGCAGGCCCATCATGGCCCCGGCCAAGGCGTTGATACCGACTCCGGCCAGGATCAGGTGGGTAATGGACAACCTTGCCTGGCGGTAGGCAAAACGGATCACCATATAGCCGGTGACCAGGGCGCCGACGAAGGCAGCCAAGGGTAGGCGCCACAGGGGGGGCAGGCCCCAGTCCAGTTGGAAGGCGATAGTGGCCAAGGCGGCCAGGGCAGCCCCGGACGACAGCCCCAGTAGGCCGGGATCGGCCAAGGGGTTGCGACATAGCCCCTGCAAAACGGCGCCACTGGCGGCCAGGGCGGCACCGACCAGGGCGGCCAGCAGCAACCTGGGCAGGCGGATCTGTTCAAGGGCCAGCAACGCCGGACTCTGGGTGCCTTCGATAAGGCTGCCGACGTATTGCCAGGGCAGCCAAGGGTCGGATCCGGCCGGTCCTGTGGCCAGGCTTATCCAGGCCAGCAGCAGGGCCGCCAACAGCCAGGGCCAGCGACGGCGTTTAAGGAAGAGCATGGCGTATGGCTTTCACTGCTTCGACGACGGCAGGACCCTGGGACATCACCAGGTCTGCCGGCAGGGCCCTGACATGGCAGCGCGGGCCCAGAATATCCAAAGGCGGTGACTGGCAAAGGGCCTGGGGATCGGAGCTGAGGTGTTCCGGTACCAGTATCAGGTCTACCCCGGCCAGCAGCATTTCCCGGGAGAACGCCTTATAACCGTTCTGGCTGGCAGCCAGGTTGTCAATGCCTGCCAGGGTCATCAGGGTGTCGGGCCAGGTTTGGGCTCCGGCGGCGGTCAGGCCCCGCTCACCGGCCCCCAGCAGGAACAGTGCCTTGGGTTTGCCCGCCAGGGGAGGCAGGGCGGCAAGGCCGGCCTGGATTTGGGTCACCAGAGCCTCTGCCCTGTCCGGTTTGTCCAACCATTGCCCCAGGGTCTGGATATGGTTGAAGAGGCCTTCAAGGCCTGGCTCGGCTGGCAGTTGGCGTACCCTGATACCGCTGTCGGCCAGTTGCGCCAGCACCGATGCCGGGCCTGTGCCGGGGGCCGCCCAAATTTCAGTGGGGGCCAGGCTTAGCACTCCTTCCGCCCCCAACTGACGGAAGTAACCCAGCTTGGGGTGCTCGCCGGGGCTGGTGGAGTCGGTTCCGACTATATAGGTGTCGCCCCCCAGGGCCTGCACTATCTGGGTCACGCTGGCACCAGTGGTAACCAGTTTGGGTTGGGCCCAGGCCAGGGTTGGGAGTAACAGCAGTCCAAGCAGGCGTGTCACGGCAGTTCCTTAAATGGCAATTCAATAATGCGAATTATTATCATTTAATGATTGCCGCGTCCAGCTTGTGAGAGATTGCCTCGGCCAACTTGCGACATTGCCGATTTATCTTTTACTGGTACCTGATTAAAGTGTTGTCCTCCGGCACTGGACGCCGGCCCAACCTGCCAAGATAAGGATATCGATATGGACAATTACCTCGCAGTACTCAAGCAATACGCCAACTTCAACGGCCGTGCCCGCCGCCAGGAATACTGGATGTTCTTCCTGTTCAACATGATTGTGGCTTTCGTGCTGGGCTTTGTTTTCGGTCTTATCGGCCTGCCCTTTTTGGGCATGATCTACTGTGTGGCGGTGCTGGTGCCCTCTATCGCCGTGGCGACCCGCCGCCTGCACGACACCGGCCGCAGCGGCTGGTGGCAGCTGATCTCCCTGGTGCCCCTGGTTGGCGTCTTCATCCTGATTTACTTCCTGGTGCAGGACAGCCAGGAAGGCAGCAATGCCTACGGCCCCAACCCCAAGGGCATTGACGCAGCGCCGGCTGCCGCCTAAGAAAAAGCCCCCGAATGGGGGCTTTTTTGTTAGAAGGCGTAGCGTACCCCCAAGGTCAGGTTGCGTCCCGGCAGGGGCGCCTTGTCCTTGAGGAAGGAGGTGTGGGGGCGGGCCTCCCGGTCGGTGAGGTTGTTGCCCTTGAGGTAAAAGAACAGATCGCCATTGCCGCTGTAGTAGCGGTAGCTGAGGCTGGCATCCACCAGGGTGTAGCCGTCGCTGGCACTCTCAAACTCCGCCACCTTGTCCTGTTTGCCGTAGCGCACGGCGCCAAGGTCGGCATGCCAGTCCTGCCAGTCTAGGTTCACCGTCAGCCCCAGGCGCAGCGGCGAGATACGCGGCAGGTTGCCGCCGTCCTTGAGCTTGCCACGGGTGTAGTCGCTGAAGGCGTCGATGGACCACAGCTCACCCATGGGCACCTTGACCTGGGCTTCAAAGCCGTAGAGGCGGGCATTGCCCTGACTGTACTGGTAAATGGGCAGGCCTTCGCCGTGGTGATGGTGTTCACCTTCCTCTTCATGGGCTTCCTCTTCTTCGTCTTCGCCAACCACCACCCCGGTGTTGCGCTGGTAGAAGTAGTTATCCACCTCGTTGTAGAAGAGGTTCAGTGACCAGGACCAGTCCCCTTCGAACTTGCGCAGGGTCAGGTCCAGGTTGTTGGCCTTTTCCTGCTCCAGGCTGCCGTCGCTGGGGTGGCCGTGGTCACCGTGCAGATGGTAGAGGGCGCCCACTTCGAAGGTGCCGGTGGCCAGGTGCGGGCCATAGCTGTAGAGCTCTTCGGCGGTGGCGCTGCGCTCGGCATGGGTCAGGGCCAGGCCCAGGTTGTAGCCGGGGCTAAATTCCCAGACGCTGCCGGCAGAGAGGCTGAGGTTGGTGTCCCGTTGTTTGGCCGGAGTGAAGACTTGGTCGCCGTCATGGCCTTCCAGCACCAGGGTGCCAGCCTTTATCTGGTAGCGCTCGACCCTGGCACCCAGTTCCAGGTTGAGGTTGCCAAACTGGCGCTCTTCCACCACGAAGGCGGCCAGGGAGTCGGTCTTGGAACTGGGGGTAATGGCTTCTTCGCCGCTGGCGGCAAAGTCCCTGTGGTTAAGGTGTAGGCCTATGACTCCCTGCCATTCCCCCAAGGGATCATGGTAGAGGCTAAGGCGCCCTTCGGACTCCTTGTTGGTAAAGGTGGTGGCGGCCAGGCCCTCTTCCAGCTCCCGGTGCTGGTAGTCGGTGTAGGCGGCGGCAAAGCTCAGGCGGTTAAAGCCCGGCAGGGGGTTGCCCAGGCCAGCCAGCAACTGGTAGTTGGTCTTTTCCAGATCGATACGCACCCCTTCATCGCCGTGCTCTTCGTGCTCGGCTTCTGCTTCCTCTTCATGCTCGTGCTCGTGGCCGACGATGCCGTAGTTGGACTCCAGGCGGTTTACCGACACCCCGATAAAGCCCCTATCGCCGGTATAGGCAATACCGGCGGTGCCTTCATCCTGGCGGATATCGGAGTTAGCCAGGGTGCCGTGGGGCTGGGGCTTGTCCTGGTCCTTTTCGCCGTAACCGGGAATGTCCACGTCATGGGTGCGGCGACGGGTGCCGTCCAGGTGCAGGGCAAGGCGGCCGTTACCGCCGTTGAGGCTGGCGGCCAGGGTGCGCTCGTCGGCGCCGGTGCCGTAGCGGCCGTCCACTTCGCCGCTCAGGCCCTCTATGGGGTGCTGGGCGATGCGGTTGTCCACCACGTTGACCACGCCGCCAATGGCGCCGTTGCCGTACAGCAGGGTGCCGGGGCCACGGAGTATCTCGATTTGCTGAGCGGTGCTGGCCTCGGCAGTGACGCTGTGGTCGGCCGAGATGGTGGAGGCGTCAGACACCGACAGGCCATTTTGCAACACCTTGACCCTGGCGCCGTCCATGCCCCGGATCACCGGGCGACTGGCCACGGGGCCAAAGTAGGAGGACTGAACACCGGGCTCCTTGGCCAGAGTGTCACCCAGGGTGGGGGCGGTGGCCAGGCGCAGCTTGTCGTCGCTCAGCACTGACACCGGGGTGGCGCTTTCCAGCACCGAGCGGCCAAGGGCGGTGCCGGTTACCGTGATGTTCTCGATATTGGAGGGGCGCAGTACCAGATCCTGGACCAGCAGGCCAGTGGCGATGTCCAGATCCAGCTCCTGATGCACATAGGCGGGAGCGCCCACATGCAGGTGCAGATGCTGGTTGTCGGCTACCGCCAGCCGGTAGCGGCCCTGGGCGTCGCTTTGGGTGCGCAGCTGGGCGCCGGTCACTTCGATGGTGACACCGGCCACAGGGGCGCCGGTCAGGTCAGTTATTTGGCCTGACACTTCGGCGGCCCAGGCAGGGGTGATGGCACCAGCAGCGGCCAGTGCCAGGGTAAGGGGAGCAAGTCTCATGCTACCGATCCTCTAAAACGGCAAAAAAGAAAAAGGCGTTTTTGACAATCAGCAGGACAGGGGAGGGCCTCTGGCCCTTTGCACCAGGCTGTGCACCGCCAGGAGGCGGGGAGCATAGGGCTGGGGCTGGGGTAACCAGAGCTTGATCTGTGCTACCTGGGGCGGCGTCGAAGCCAGGGCCTTGGCCAGGTGCTGGTGATGGTGGCAGAGGCTACAGCGGTGCTGTTCACCGAGCTGCTCCGCGTCGTCCACATGGGCAAGGGCCCATGACTGGGCCAGCACCAGCCACGCGGCCAGTACCCACCAAAGCAGTCTGTGACGAAGGGGTTTGTGCAGCACCATCAAGGACCCGGAATGATAACGGGGCTTACCTTACGCAGTCGGTCCCTGGGGGTAAAGAAGAATATGTTATAACGCAACAAATGTGGGATGAACGAAGCCGGCCACTGGGGCCGGCTTGAGGGGTTAGAAGCTGTAGCGCAGCCCCAAGGTCAGGTTGCGCCCCGGCAGGGGGGCCACGTCCTTGAGGAAGGAGGTGTGGGGCCTGGCTTCCTTGTCGGTGAGGTTGTTGCCCTTTAAGAACAGGTACAGATCCCCGCCCTGGGTGTAGAGGCGGTAGCTGACCGAGGCGTCCACCAGGGTGTAGCCGCCGGTGCTGGTTTCGTTCTCGGCCACCTTGTCCTGCTTGCTGTAACCGACGGCGCCGATGTCGGCATGCCAGTCCTGCCAGTCGTAGTTGAGGGTGGTCCCCAGGCGCAGCGGCGAGATGCGCGGCAGGTTGCCGCCGTCGTCGAGCTTGCCACGGGTGTAGTCGCTAAAGGCGTCCAGGGACCAGTTGTCACCCATGGGCACGTTGACCTGGGCCTCGAAGCCATAGAGGGTGGCGTCCCCCTGGCTGTACTGGTAGACCGGCATGTCCCCTTCCTCACCGTCACCCACCAGATCGGCGGCGGTCAGGCCGGTATTACGCTCGTAAAAGTAGTGGTCCACCTTGTTGTAGAAGAGGCTGACCGAGCCAGACCAGTCCCCCTGGAACTTGCGCAGGCTCAGATCCAGGTTGTTGGCCACTTCCTTGTCCGGGTCCTGGCTGATGGGGCTGACCTGGCCGCTTTGGGCCAGATACAGGGAGCCCAGCTCAAAGCTGCGGGTAGCGTCGTGGGGGCCGTAGCTGTAGAGCTCCTCGGCGGTGGCGCTGCGCTCGGCCCGGGTCAGGGCCAGGCTCAGGTTATAGCCGGGGCTGAAATCCCAGACGGTACCGGCGGACAGGCTGAGGTTGTTGTCACTAAGATCCTTGGGCTGGTAGGCCAGGTCGCCGGCCAGGCTTTCCAGCACCATGGCGTCGGCCTTGAGGCGGTAATGCTCCAGGCGGCCACCCAGTTCCAGGCGCCAGTCACCCAGGGTGCGTTCCTGCACCAGGAACAGGGCGTTGGCGTCGGTGCGGGTGTCCGGGGTCAGGGCTTCTTCCCCCTGGATGCTGAAATCCCGGTGATTGAGGTGCAGGCCCATGACCCCCTGCCATTCCCCCCAGGGGTTATTGCTCAGGGTCAGGCGCCCTTCGGACTCCTTGTTGGTAAAGAGGGTGCCGGCCACGCCGTCTTCCTCTTCGGCATGCTGGTAATGGGTGTAGCCGCCGTCAAAACGCAGCTTGGAGAAACCGGCGAAGGGGTCGTTCAGGCCGCCGTGCAGCTGCCAGGCGGTTTTTTGCATGTCGATGGTGATGGCCGGCTCTTCACTGTCGCCGTCACCGGGGATGCCGTAGTTGCTCTCGGTGCGGCTGCCGGAGACGGCAATAAAGCCGTCATCGCCGGTGTAGCCGGCGCCGGCGGCAAAGTCGTCCAAAGACAGCTGGCTGTTGTCCAGCTTGCCTGACGGGTTGGGCTGGCCTACTACCGCATGGCCGGGAATGTCCTCGCTATGGGCGCGGCGGCGGGTGCCGTCCAGATGCCAGTTATAGCGGCCGTCGCCACCGTTGAGGTTGGCAACGGCGGTGCGCTCGTCGTTACCGGTGCCATAGCGCCCTTCCAGTTCCCCGCTCAGGCCGTCCACCGGCTGGTCGCTGTAGCGCTGGTCCACCACGTTCACCACGCCGCCAATGGCGCCGTTACCGTACAGCAGAGTGCCGGGGCCGCGCAGGATCTCCACCTGGCGGGCGGTACTGGCTTCGCTGGTCACCGCATGGTCGGCAGAAACGGTGGAGGCGTCCCCCACCGACAGGCCGTTTTCCAGCACCTTGACCCGGGGGCCGTCCATGCCGCGAATGATGGGGCGGCTGGCGGCAGGGCCGAAATGGCTGGCCTGGACACCGGGTTGGCGCTCCAGGGTGTCCCCGAGGGAGGGGGCGGTGGCTTTACGCAATTCGTCTTCGGCCAGCACCGTCACCGGGGTGCTGCTTTCCAGGGCGGTGCGGCCAAGGGCGGTGCCGGTTACTACGATGTTTTCGACATTGACCGGGGCCAGGGCAAAGTCCTGGACCTGGCTGCCGGTGGCAACGCTGATATCGGCCTCGCCGTGGGCAAAGTCGTTGGCGCCGGCGTGCAGGTGCAGGTGGCTGTTGTCCGCCACTGTCAGGCGGTAATGGCCGTTATCGTCGGTGCGGGTACTGGCTTTGGCGCCATCGACGCTTACTTGGGCGCCGCTGATGGGCTTGCCGGCCAGGTCGGTAACGGTGCCGGTCAGTTCGGCGGCCATCAGGGGGGTCACCAGGCCGGCCGCAGCCAGACCCAGGTAAAGGGGTGCAAATTTCATGGTGCTTATCCTTGGAACAGCAAAACAAAAAAGGATTGTTAAGTTCTAGCAAGGATCAGGCAGGAGGGCCCCGGGCCATGAAGGGGCTTTGGGGGGCCAGGTTGGGGCGCTGGTAATGGCCGCCCTGGTCGGGGTGCGCCACCATGGGCGCGGCCACCACCAGGGGCTGGGGCGTTGGCCCCATGTCGTGGTGTTCGACAAAGTTGCAGAGCAGGCAGTTTTCCTGCTCTTGCACCAGGCTGTGCTTGCTGGCGTGCACCAAAGCCAGGCACTGGGCGGCCGTCAGCCAGAAGGCCAACAGTATCCAGAGCCAGGTTTTCTTTTGGGGGCGCAGCAGGGTCATTTGTGATGTTACAGCCTAGCAATGTCGGTCACCTTACCGGGCCAGCCTGGCGCCGTCCAGTGACAAAATATTACGTAATGTGACTGTGCAGCCATTGGCGGCTGCGGGCCGGGTAATTGGTAAAGACGCCGTCAATGCCCATCAATGCCAGGCGGTGCAGGTCTTCGGGCTCGTCGGCGGTGTAGGCATAGACCTTGAGCCCTAGGGCCTGGGCTTCGAACACCAGGGCCTTGTCCACAAAGGCGCAGTCCAGGTGCAGGGAACTGACCTTGAGGGGCCCGAGCATGCAGGGCAAGTCCAGGGGGATGTGGCTTATCAGCAGGCCTATGGGCCAGTGGGGTTTCATGGCCTGGAAGGCGGCCAACTGGCGGTGGTGAAAAGAGGAGATCAGCAGATCCTCGGGCTGCCAGCCCAGTTCGGCCACGGCCCTGTCCAGCATGGGTACCAGCACCGGCAGCAGATCATGGCCCTTGAGTTCGAGGTTGAGCTGGCAGCGCCCGGCGCACATCTCCAGCACCTGCCAGAGATCGGGAATGGGCTGGCCGTCGCCGGCGTCCACCTGGGCCAGACTCTGGGCGCTCTGGTTGGCCAGTAGGCCCTGGCCGCTGGTGGTGTGGTGTAGCCAGCGGTCATGGAGCACCAGGATGCGGTCTGCAAAGCGCTGCAGGTCCAGCTCTATGGCCTCGGCCCCTTGGGCCAGGGCTAGTTCGAAGGCGGCCAGGGTGTTCTCCGGCGCCTCGCCCGAGGCGCCACGATGGGCAAAAATCTTCATGATTCAGGCTCTTGGTGCGGCGCCCGGCGCCGGTTGCAACAGGTTGACGTCCAACTTGGGCCAGGCCAGCTTGATGCCTTGGGCCTGGAGGCGGCGGTGGATGTCGCTATAGAGGGCATGGCAGGTGCGCAGGCGGTTGTCGGTGTCCCCCACGAAGGCCCGCAGCTCGAAATCCAGGGAAGAAGGCCCTATGCCCAGCAGGTAGGCCGACGGCTCCGGCAGGTCCAGTACCATATGGCAATGGCCGGCGGCTTCCAGCATCAGCTTTTGCACCAGATCGGTATCGGCGCCGTGGTTGACGCTGATGCGGATGATAAGGCGGGTCACCGGATCCGACAGGGACCAGTTCACCAGCTGCTCGGTGATAAAGGCCTTGTTGGGGACGATGATCTCCTTGTGATCCCAATCCACTATGGTGGTGGCCCTGGTATTGATGCGGGTCACGGTGCCGGACAGGTCGCGGATGGTGACGGTGTCGCCAATACGGATGGGCTTTTCAAAGAGGATGATCAGGCCAGATACGAAGTTGGCGAAGATCTCCTGCAGGCCAAAACCCAGGCCTACGGTCAGGGCCGCCACCAGCCACTGGGCCTTGGACCATTCAATGCCCAGCAGGCCAAAGGTGGTCACCACCCCCACCACTATCACCAGGTAGCGAGACACTGTGGTGATGGCAAAGCCGGTGCCGGGGGTCAGGCGCATCCGTTGCAGCAGGGCCAGTTCCAAGAGGCCCGGCAGGTTGCGGCTGCCGATCACCGTCAGGGTGATGGCCAGCAGCGCCCAAATCAGCGCCATCAGGGTTACCGGCACGTCTTGCTCTTCCCCATCTATGGTGGTGGTGACATGCCAAAGGTTGACGTGCTCGAAGTAGCTCAGGGAGTCGTACATAGATGACCAGAGCGCCAAAAGGCTTATCACCGCCACCAGCTTGAACAGGGTACGCATCAGGGCGATGGACTGGCTGG